>JBBSEO010000087.1:0-8845 GCA_038239645.1 Chthoniobacterales bacterium
AGTTCCGTCGCTCTCGGCTTCGGTTTTCGCTGCGGCTTCCTCGGCCTCCTGCACATGGAGATCATTCAGGAACGTCTGCGACGCGAGTACGACATGGACATTATCGCCACCTCGCCAAGTGTAGTTTACGAAGTTCTAACGACTCGTGGGGAACTTCTTCTCGTGGATAACCCGGCGCATTTGCCCGATCCAAGTGTGATCGAGGAAATCCGGGAGCCGATCGTCAAGGCTTACGTCCTGTGCCCGAACGAAAACATCGGCGATCTCCTCCAGCTCATCATGGAGAAAAGGGGGACGATGGATCACACCGAGACGCTCGACACCCGGCGCGTCATGCTTCACTGCGAATTGCCGTTGAACGAAATCCTGGTCGACTTCAACGACAAGATTAAATCCATTACTCGCGGTTACGGCTCGATGGACTACGAGCACGCCGGCTACCGCGCGGCGAAGCTGGTGAAGTTGGATATCCTGGTCAATGGCGAACCGGTTGATGCGTTCTCGACCATCGTCCACCGGGAACGGGCCGAAGCGCGAGGTCGCCAGCTGGCGGCGAAGTTAAAGGAAGTTATCCCCAGCCAGCTCTATCAGGTGGCGATTCAGGCTGCCATCGGCGGCAAGATTATCGCGCGCGAGAGCGTGAGCGCGATGCGAAAGGACGTGACCGCGAAATGCTACGGCGGCGACATCACCCGTAAGCGCAAGTTGCTGGAAAAGCAGAAGGAAGGCAAAAAACGAATGAAGAGCATTGGCCGGATCAACATCCCGCAGGAAGCTTTCATTGAAGTGCTGAAGTCGCAGTAGGGTCTTGCCCGCAAATAGTCTCGCGCTTGAGAGGTCAAGCAGATGTAACCATTCTCTGGTGGCGGCGGCGAAGGACGAGATCAGAAAATATTCGCAGGAAAGAGCGACTGCTTGCTCGAACGGAGAGAAGCTTCCGCCAGGCGTCTAACCACTTACCTTGCCGCAGGTAGACGACGGTCCAACTATAGTAGATATCGATTAAGTGACTGGTAATGGCTCGGCGCAAGTTAGGATCCGAGACTTCGTCCGATCCAAGCCATCCTTTGAACATGTTTTCGCGGGACGAGAGAGCGAGCTCATGAGCTTTATCCAACAAATTCGTGAGCCTATCGGAACGACCTGGAGTGCAGTCGATCTCAGTCAAAGGAATGGTGACGGCGCAGAAACGCGTCCGGTAAGATAGACGAAAGATGAGGTCGGTGTCTTCCGCGACAGTCAGGTTTTCGTCGAAGCCATCGATTTGCTCGAGCAGAGAACGTTGCACGAGTAGTCCCTGGACATAGAGGGCGGGATATCGGCCCAGGATCAACGTCCGCGGATCGGAAAGAATGATAATTTCCTGATGGCTCTTCAAGCCGGCGCGCTCAAAACTGGTATTCGTGATCGACGGATCACCGAGGTAGGCGCAATCGACGAAGCAGGCCCCGAAGTCCGGGCCTAGGGATGTAATGGCTTGGACTTGCCGATTTAATTTTTCCGGCAGCCAGCAATCATCCGAGGCAATAATGGAAATCCACTCGCCCCGGGCAAGCTCAATACCCCTGTTCTGTGCCGCGCTGGCTCCGCGATTCTCCTGGTAGTAATATCGGACGCGATCGCGATAAGGCGCGATGGCCTCCGCCGTGCCATCGGTCGAACCATCATCGATGACGATGATTTCTGAAGGAGAATAAGTTTGTCGCAGAACGCTCTCGATCGCGCGCCGCAGAAGAGTGGCGCGATTGAAGGTGGGAATGATTACCGATATTCGCACAAGAGAGTCAAAGTTCAGCAGCTGTATCCCGACTCGTTAACTGGAAAAGAACGAAAATCAATTAAACTGATCTGCGTCGCGTTTCTCTAGAGGTAGCTACTCCACGTCGGAAGTGATAACCTCCAGGATTTTGGTTTCGCGGCGCTGTAGGGTGTAGCGGAGTGAGTTTAGCAGCCACCAGTAGGAGAGCGCCGCAAGAATCGTGAACAGACTGGAGAGGACAAGGTTGACCGGAAAATCGACCAGCGTGTTCGTGAATCGAAGAAACAATTCGGCCGCAGGTGCGACAAAGATCGGCAGAAGGGTCAGGGGCAGCACCAAGGCACACAAAGCAAGGAGAAATCCCCGGGCGCCGGTGACCTTGGTCGGCTTCAGGGAACCTACCCGGATGCGGTAGGGGACGTAAATCGAAACCCAATTCCCAAAAGTCATCGCGATAAAAGCGGCGGTCGCGACTTGAAAAACGGCGGCGGCGGCCGCGAGGAGGGGAAGTTTAACAAGAAATAGGGCAAGCGCGATCCAGAGGAACCCGGCGAAACAAATCACCGGCAGAGCGGCGACATTTTTGCCGAGAAGGATGGCGCGCCGATCAAGCGGCGACATGACGTAGGATTGAAAGCCCTCGCGATCGTAACCGAATTGGTTGGTGAGAAACTGGGCGAGCGTGAGCATGGAGAAACTGAGAAGCGAAGGGATGAGGAAGGATTTAAAACTGGCCGGGACCTGCGTGTGCGAGCGATAGAAAAAGGTGAGGCCAAGGATGATCGTGACCAGAATCGACATCCCCCACGCCATCTTGATCTCTGGCGCGCGGAGCATGGAGCGAAGGGAAAAGAGCGCGACGGCGCTCGCTTCGTCGGATAGGCCCGGGAGGCGCAGGTCGAGATACTTGGAGGGTGTGGATGGGCGCGCGGGCTCGTCGCGGGCGCGGGCCGGTGAGCCCTTCGATTTGTCGTCACGTCCCTGATAGAAGCCGAGCGTGGCGCGATAGGCGCGCAACAGCCCAAATCCAGCAAGCGCGAGACAGCCCGCCGTGCCGAGGAGGGCCGGCAAAACATGATGTTCAGCGAGAGCCCCGGCCCCGAGCGACGCCCAGAAGGGCGGAAAATATTTCTGGAGGTGGAGCAGCTCGGAGATGAGGACAACATGATGACGCTGCTGCGAGGGACGGTTGAAAACGTTGAAATAGATATTCGGGAGCTGCGCGAAGAGAACGAAAATAAGGGTAACGATCGCAATCACGCTGCGCTTGCGCCGCGGGTTCGAGATGAGGGACGCGAGCCATCCTTTCAGCCAGTAAGTCCAGGACGTGATCAGGAGGATGACGCTGAAGGCGAGCGGCAATTGCAGCAGCATCACGGCGCCGCGCGAGCGCGCGAGGCCAAGGGTCAGCCCGATGATGAACGGCGCGAAAATGATCAAGCTAAGAACGAAATGCGAGGCGATGTAGTTGAGGGCAAAAACCTGGCCAAGTCGCACCGGCAGATGCATGAGACGCTGGAGATCGATCGATTCCGCGCGCTGGAGTTCGACCAGCAGGCCCATGAGCCAAAAGAAGAGGAACGCGGCGATGACCGCGATCCACACTTGCATGATCGAGTTACTGCGAGCGTGGCCGAGGAGCGACGCGCCCGTCCAGAAACCGCCGACGAAGGTGAGAGCAGTCAGGATGACCGAACCGACTGCGGTCAGGAGCGCGAAGGCATTTCCAATGCCGAATTTGCTCCGCGCCCATTGATTGCGCGACAAGCGGAGGCGCAACCCGAGAATAGCCTTGAGCTGTTCCCAATTCACTCTAGCCAGCTCAGTTTCTGCGCTTCGTGCTCGTGACCAACCACGTCGATGAACTTGTCTTCGAGCGAACCGGAGGTGTGGATTTCATCCATTTTTCCCTGATAGGCCAGGCGCCCGCGAGCGATCATTCCGACGTCGGTGCAGAGCTTCTCCACGATCTCCAGCACGTGTGAAGTCAGGAAAACGGTCCCGCCGCGTTTGACGAACTGGCGCAAGGTATCGCGCAGGGTGCGCGACGCGACGGCGTCAACGCCCTCGAACGGTTCATCGAGGAAAAGAAGATCGGGATTCGCGATCAAGGCGGCCGCGAGCGCGAGTTTCTTTTTCATCCCGTGCGAAAATTCGAGGGTCAATTTCCGCTCGTCGCGATCAAGCTCCATGATCGCGAGCAGCTGGCCGCAGCGTTCGTGAATCACCTCGCGCGGCAACGAATACATCCGCCCGACAAAGGTGAGGTATTCGCGCGCGGTGAGATTATCGAAGAGCGCGAGATTCTCGAGGACCGCGCCGGTGCGGCGCTTGACTCCGAGGGCGTGATCGGGATTGGTGATGTCTTCGTCGAGAATTCGGATTTGGCCCGCGCTCGGCGCGAGCAGGCCGGTGAGCATTTTGATCGTGGTGGATTTCCCCGCGCCGTTCGGTCCGAGAAATCCGTAGAAGCAACCGCGCTCCACCTGCAGGCTGAGTTGATCGACCGCACGAAACGTTCCGAAATCGCGCGTGAGGTTGAACGTTTCGATCGCCGTGCTCATGCGAGATCGTTAGGCGAGTTCAGATTGCGGTAGTAATCAAAATCCGCGGGAGCAACGTGGCGCATCTGCATGCGGTCGATTCGAAGAAGGTGGGTGACCAAATTTTGCAAAGAGTGGTCCGGTTTTTCCAAGATGCTCATGACGTCGTCGCGCGCGATTCCCGGGTAAATCGCCGCGGTTGGTTCGAATCGTCCGTCGAGGCAAGGGACGCAACCCGCTTCAATTTTGACCTGCTCGAGTGTCGCCGTGATTTCGCCGGTCGAAAGCAGCGGCAGGTCGATCGCGAGAAGCAGCAAGTGTGAAGTCAGGCAACGATCCAAGGTGGCCGCGAGTCCGCTCAAGGGTCCGCGGGACGGCGGAAGGTCAGACACGAATTCGCAATCAAGGGGACGCCACGCCGGATCGGTGCGAGCTGAAATGAAAATCTGGCTGGGCCCAAGCGCGCGCAGTTTCTCCAGCTGCCATTGCCAGAGCGGGCGCCCGTGCCACGCCATCGTCGCCTTGTCGCGACCCATCCGCCGCGATTCGCCGCCGCAAAGCAGGGCCGCGCTGAATTCAATCACGCGGTCGTGCGCCGGATTTCGCCGTCACTCAAAATGCGCGCGCGCAGGCCCCCGCGTCCGCGCAGAAACGCATGCGCGCCCGGGGCAAAAGCGCGATCCATCCACGCGCAGGGGCGACATTCTTCGGTGCCAAAGAGGCGAACACCCTGGACCTCAAATTCCTGTTCAACGAACGAATTCAAATCGGTCGCGCGAGTGATGATGTTCCGCCGGGAGGCCGAGGCGGGAACATCCTTGATTCGCAGCTCCTCGCACATCGCGCGGTAGACTTCGTCGGCGAAAAAGGTGATTTGTCCCTTGTAATCGTCGCGATGATCGAAAAATCGGTCGCCGCGAATTCCATGACCGGCCACGCATTCGATCGCCTCCACTTCCTGCGCCGGAAATTCGTCCGGGTCTTGTTCGTAGTGACCGAAGAAGTTGTGCCCGGGCGAAACGTAAAGATGCAAAATTTCCACAGGCGAGAAGATAACATTGCGCGCCGCGCGCGCGAACGACAGTGAAAATCGACGGCATTGGGGAGGGTTCGGTGGTGCGACGGGATTCCGCGGGCCACTTCACCTGCGTCAACGATGAGGTCGCGATCGAGGCGGCGCTGGAGTTGCGGTTGGGCGGCGAAGCGCTGGCGATCACGATGCGAACCCCTGGGCATGATGAAGAGCTGGTCGCGGGCTTCCTGCTCGCGGAAGAAATTGTGCGCACGCGGGAAGAGCTGCGCGAGCTTCGCCGGATCAGCGACGACGTCGTCGATATCTCGTTAGCGCATGCGCTCAAGCCCGGTCAGCTGCGGCGTTACGGAACGATCTCCAGCAGCTGCGGTTTGTGTGGCAAGGTCGATCTGGAATCGATTCGCACGCGCTTCGGCGCGCTCGCTCCAGCCGGCGGAATTTCCCTTAAACGTCTGCTCGCATTGCCGAAGAAGCTGCAGGCGGGACAGGGGAACTTCGCGCGCACCGGCGGGCTGCACGCCGCTGGGATCTTCGGACTTACGGATGACGCCGTGGAGGGGGTGCGCGAAGATATCGGGCGTCATAACGCGGTCGACAAGGTCGTTGGGCGCGCGTTTCTGGACGGGCGAACGCCGCTGAGTCAGCACGCGCTGATGGTGAGTGGCCGGGCCTCGCTCGAGATTGTGCAAAAAGCGTTGGCGGCTGGAATTCCAATCGTGGCGTCAGTTTCCGCGCCCTCGAGTCTGGCGATCAATTTCGCCCGCGCCGCCGGGCAAATGCTGGTCGGCTTCTTGCGGCCGCCGACCTTTAACATCTACGCGCACGCGGAGCGCCTGCTTCTCCCCGACGAGAAATCATAGGTCGCGTTTCGCCGCGCGCAGATCTGCCGCCGCAACTTCGGGATCGGGCGAGGGCGAAATGGTGATGTCGATGAATTTGCTCGTCGGGGTATTGGATTTGGCCGCAACGGCGTCGATCGGCACGAGAACGTTGCCTTCCGGGAAATAGGTCGCGGTGCAACCGCGGGCGATATTGTGCGGCGCGATTTGAAAATGTCGGGCGGAACGCGTTTCGCCACGAAAGTGACTCGTTAGGTCAACGAATTGTCCCTGCGTTAACCCCGCCGCGCGAACGTCCTCCGGATTCATGAAGAGAACGCGGCGACCATGGTAAACACCGCGGTAACGATCATCCAGGCCATAAATGTGGGTGTTGAATTGATCGTGCGACCGGATGGTCATGAGGATGTAATGCCCGGCGGGCATTTCGTTGCGCGGGATCGGGTGCACCGTGAAAAGCGCTTTGCCGAGCTTGGTGTGGAAGGTGCGATGATCGCGGGCGGCGTTAGGAAGATAAAAGATATCGCGGGCAATGCGTTCGTTGAAATTTTCGAAACCGGGCACGACCCGCGCGATGTGATCGCGAATACGGCCGTAATTGCCGATGAGATTATTCCAATCGACCCGGCTCCGATCGCGGAGCGTGGCCTGGGCGATGCCGGCTACGATGGCCGGTTCACTTTTCAAGTGCGAACTCGCGGGCGCGAGCACACCGCGCGAGGGATTGATAATTCCCATCGAGTCCTCGACCGTGACGAATTGTTCGCCGCCAGCCTGGCGATCGATTTCGGAGCGGCCGAGGCAGGGAAGAATGAGTGCAACGTCGCCCGTGATCAGGTGCGAGCGGTTCAGTTTCGTGGAAACGTGAGTCGTTAGGCGACAGTGCTGGAGCGCGGTGGCGGCGTATTCCGTATCGGAGACCGCAGCGAGGAAATTTCCACCCATCGCGATGAAGACGCGGATTTCGCCACGATGCATTCGCTTCACCGTCTCGACGCTGTCGGTCCCGTGGGCGCGCGGCGGGTCGAAACCGAATTCTGAGCCGAGCTGGTCGAGAAACTCGTCGCTCATTTTTTCCCAAATTCCCATGGTGCGATCGCCCTGGACGTTGGAATGCCCGCGGACCGGGCACGGCCCGGCGCCGGGCCGCCCGATGTTTCCTCCGAGGAGAAGGAAGTTCATGATCTCCTGGATGCTGTCGACGGCGTTGAAATGCTGGGTCAACCCCATCGCCCAACAGCAGATAATGCTTTTCGAATCGAGCGCGATCTGGGCGGCGGCGCGGATCTGCTCGCGGTTCACGCCACTGCTGAAAAGGATCTCGTCCCAACTCGTGCGCTCGAGATCGGCGAGGAAATCTTCGAAACCAGACGTGTATTCCGCGATGAAGTTGCGGTCGATCAGGCCGGGGCGGTCGCCCTCGGCCGCGACCATTTCTTTCATGATCCCTTTCATGACCGCGACGTCGCCGTTGATGCGGATCGGCAGCCAGAGATCGCTGAATTCCACGCCCGAGCCAAAAATCGCCTCCGGAATTTTGCTCGGATGTTTGAGGTCCTGAGGATTCTTGAAGCGGAAATTTCCTACTTCCGGCATCGGATTGATCGAGATGATCTTCGCGCCCTTTTCCTTGGCCGATTGCAGCGCGCTGAGCATGCGCGGATGATTCGTCCCGGGATTTTGGCCGATGATGAAAATGGCATCGGCCAGATCGAAATCGCTTAGCTTCACGCATCCTTTGCCGATGCCAATCGCTTCGCTGAGCGCGCTCCCGCTCGACTCGTGGCACATGTTCGAACAGTCCGGCAAATTATTGGTGCCGAACTGCCGAGCGAAGAGTTGGTAGAGGAAGGCCGCCTCGTTGCTGGTGCGCCCGCTGGTGTAAAAGGAGGCGGCGTCGGGCGAAGGCAGGGCGTTCAGCTCGCGGCCGATCAAGGCAAAAGCGTCGTCCCATGAAATCGGGCGGTAATGATCTTCGCCATTCGCTTTCAGGAGCGGTTCGGTCAGGCGTCCCTGCTGCCCGAGCCAGTAATCGCTCCGGCCACGCAAATCCGTTAACGAATGTTTGGCAAAAAAGTCAGCGGTCAGCCTCTTTGTCGTGGCTTCGTCGGCGACGGCCTTCGCGCCATTTTCGCAAAACTCCGCGACGTTGCGATGTTCGTCCGGGCTCGGCCAGGCACAGCTTTGGCAATCGAACCCTTTCTTTTTGTTCACCGAAAGAAGGGTGCGCAGGCTGCGCACCGGGCCCATTTCGCGGAGCCCGAAGCGCAAGGTTTCGTAGATGGCGGGGAAGCCTGCCGCGATTTCGCATGGGTCGCCCAGCTTCGCCGGATCTTTTTCAATCGGCGGCTGCGCGCCGGATTCGTGGGACATTGTTGTCTTCGCCTTGTCGTTCATCGCCGATCGAGCAATATCCAAGACTACGCGCGCGATGCCAATGGTGGCGCATTGCGGTTTGAAAATAGCGGTGATCGAGTAGGGTGCGCGGCAACATGCCGTTTTTTGCCTCGCGCCACGTCAAGCACGCGCGCCTTCTCCTCCGTCACGCCGAGAAAGTTCGTCGCTACAAGATCGATGTGTTGAGTGAAAGCGCACTCGCTGAGCTCGATGGCGCGACTGCGAAACTGAAGAGCGCGCTCGCCGGGAAGAAGGACGCGGACATTCGCAAGGA
>JBBSEO010000088.1:0-8512 GCA_038239645.1 Chthoniobacterales bacterium
AACCATCCGATACGAAGCTGGGATGAATGCGGCGGAAGACAGATTCTCGAAGGCGTGAGCGATCAAATCGAGTGGAGCGATTTCGCAGCTTTCGTCCGGCAGTTAAGCCATGACGTGCGGAATCAGTTAAACGCGGCGGAGCTGCAGGCGGCGCTGGTGAACGAGCTTACGACCGATGCGGAATTAAAAGGCGAAGTTGGCCGGTTACGTCGTCTCATTTCGCAGATGGGGACGACGTTGCAGCAGCTTTCGAGTGCGGTGGGCGAGCCGAGACCGTCGTTGATGCCTTATCGCGCGGGCGATTTCCTGGAGGACCTTCAGAAAAAAATCACGCAGAAATACCCCGAGCAGGCGAACGCGGTGAAATGGGAACTAAATGGTCGCGAGGCGCAGCTGGAGATCGATCCGATTTTGTTGGAAGGAGCGATGCTGGAACTTTTCGATAATGCCTTTCGTCACGGTGGTAAGGATGTCGCGTTGACGGTCGAGAGCGCCGTCGAGGGCAACGAGTTTGCGCTGGCTCTGCGGGAAGAGAATTCCGCTGGAGAAGACGGGCGGGCCTGGGATGGCCCGTTGCGCAAAGTTTCGCATGGTCACTACGGGCTTGGCCGGCATCGGGTTAAAGCCATCGTCACCGCACAAGGTGGGCGTTTTGAAACCGAGCGCCGCGGAGGCGCCGTGTTCCAGCGGATTGCGCTTCCTTGTTCAAGTTCACGCGAGTAAGGATATAATGGCGGCAGTGAAGCGCGATTCACGCATCTTAATCATCGACGACGAACGTCCGATCCTGATGACGCTCGAAGCGTTGCTGAGTCGGCGCGGCTATCGTCCGGAGACCGCGGCGACGGCGGCGCAAGGCCTGCGGGCGTTGAAAACAAAAGAGGCGCCTCTCGTTTTGCTCGACCTGCAACTGCCGGACGCCGGCGGCCTCGACACGCTCGACCGGATCAAGGCCGATTTTCCCAGCACGCAGGTGATCATCCTGACCGCGCACGATTCGCTCAGTAACGCGATCGAATCGATCAAGCGTGGCGCTTTCCATTTCATCAGCAAGCCCTACGCGCCGGAGGAACTTCTTAGCCTGGTGGAGAAGGCGCTGGAGAAGGAATCGCTCCTGGAAGAAACGCAGGCGCTGCGGAAAAAGACGGCGGCCTTGGAACGTCGGCTCGAGCAGGTGGAGACGCGCGGCACGGTGGTATTTCAGAGCAAGATCATGCGTGAGATGGCAGATCTGATCGCGGCGATGGCGCCGTCGGACGCGAACGTTTTGATCACGGGCGAAAGTGGCGTGGGCAAAGAAGTCGTCGCCAACCTCATCCACGCGAAGAGCCGGCGCGCGAATCATCCGCTGGTGAAATTGAATTGCGCGGCGTTTCCGCAAACGATGATTGAGTCGGAGCTTTTCGGTTACGTGCGCGGCGCGTTCACCGGCGCGATGAACGATTTTCCCGGAATGATCGCCGCCGCGAGTGGCGGAACGCTCTTCCTCGATGAGATCTCGGAAATGCCGGCCGAATTGCAGACACGTTTTCTGCGGGTGCTGCAGGAGCGGGAATATCGTCCGCTCGGAAGCACGCAAACGCAGAAGGCGGATTTTCGCGTCATCGCCGCCACGAATCGCCCGGTTGCGACGGCGTTGGCGGAAAATCGTCTGCGCTCCGATCTTTATTACCGGATCAATACGTTTCAACTCGAGGTCCCGCCGCTGCGCGAGCGACGCGGCGATATTCCTCCGCTGGTTTCGATGTTCGTGCAGCAATTTTCCAATCAGCTCGCCAAGCCCGTGCCGTCCATTACGCCGGAAGCGTTCGCCAAGCTGGTGGATTTCGCCTGGCCGGGAAATGTGCGCGAACTCCAGAACGCGATCGAATATGCGGTGGTTCTGTCGCGCAACGAGACCATCGGTGTGAAGGATTTGCCGGCCGAAATTCAGTTACCGACCGTGCTGCAAGGCGAACGCGGGGGAAATGGACTGCGTGCAAATGGCCCGCAAAACCTCGATGACCTCGAGCGTCAGGCCATCCTGCAAGCCCTCGCGCACACGCACGGGAACAAGAAAAAAGCCGCCGCGCTTTTGGGAATTCAACGGCCCACGCTTTACAATAAGATGAAGCGCTACGCGATCGAACTCTAGGTTTTGTCGCGGGCCAGGTCGCGCCCGGGCGTCTACCGTTAGAACAAATGTCGCGGCATTTTGAAAAAATCCTCGCGCACGCGAATCTGCAGCTGGCACCCGCCGTCGGCGCCAAGCCCACGGAGATGCTGCCGATTTATCGGAAGTTCCTGAAGCTCGAAGAGCATCGGCTCCGGCTTCGCCACCGCGCGGGCGGCGGCGGCCGGGAAATTTGTGCGCGGCGGGTCGACGTCATCGATATTTTATTGCAGCACGTTTTCGCCGCGGCAACTCGCGGTCGAAAAAATACCCAGGGGATTGCGCTTCTCGCGCTGGGCGGTTACGGGCGGCGGGAATTAAATCCATTCAGCGATGTCGACGTGATGTTTTTGCACAACACCGGCGCGCGCGGACTCGGCGGGGAAACGAGCGAGGTCGTTGAACAGGTCCTTTATTTTCTCTGGGACATCGGCTTCAAGGTCGGTCATTCCACCCGCACGGTGAAGGAAGCGGTCCAGGCGGCAAATAACGACATGGTGACGAAGACCGCGCTGCTCGAATCTCGCTGGCTCGCCGGCGATCAAACGCTGGCGGCGAAATTCCGCGCCCAATTCCGCGCCCGTTGTGTGAGCGGGTACGAGCGCGACTACATCGAGATGCGCATGCGCGACCAACAGGCGCGGCATCAGAAGCACGGCAACAATATTTATCTTCAGGAACCGAACCTGAAGAGCGGCTGCGGCGGTCTGCGCGACTACCAGAATCTGCTGTGGATGACTTATTTCCACGAGGGCAGCCTAACGACCAACCATCTGGTGACGAAGGACTGGTTGAGCGAGGCGGATCGTCGTCAAATCGAAGCGGCCTACGATTTCCTGCTTCGCACCCGAACGGAGCTGCACTACCTGAATCAGCGCGCCACCGATGTCCTTCACCTCAACATGCAGGAGACGATTGCGCGCGATCTCAATTACCCGGCGGAGCGTGGCGTGCTTGCGAGTGAGAAGTTCATGAAAGATATTTTCGCGCACGAGCGCAATATCTTCCGGGTGACCGAGAGAATTACCGCGCAATTTGCCGCCGGTTATTCCACGGCCAAGACGCGGTCACTTCTCGGCTTTCTGCCACGGCGCCTCATCGTCGCGCAGGAAAAGGTCGGTGATTTCGCCATCAGGGAAAATCAACTTGAGCTGACCGAGCCCGATCTTTTCCTCCGCGATCCGACCGCGCTGATGCGCGCGATGGAGATAATGCAAACTCGCAACCTGGAGCCTGCGCCGGAGATGGCTGATCTCTTTGGCCGCAAGCTTGGCTTAGTGGCGTGGGAGTTCCGTTACGCGAAGGAGCCCCGGGAAATCTTTCGTCGCATGCTGTCGCGCAAAGGCGAAGTCGCGCGCGTGTTGCGCTTGATGCATCGTCTGAATTTTCTCGGCCAGTATCTGCCTGAGTTCGGCCAGATGACTTGTCTGGTGCAACACGAGTTTTTCCATCGTTACACCGCGGACGAGCACACTCTGGTTTGCATCGATAAGCTCGATGCTCTCGTCACCACGAACGATCCGAAGTTGCTCGAATACAAAACGCTTTTCGCTGATCTCCCGACTCCGTTCGTTCTTTATCTTGCCCTGCTTCTCCATGACAGCGGCAAGGCGGTCGGGGCGCGCCCTCATTCCGAAGCGAGCGCCGTCTTCGCTCAGCGTGTCGCCCGCCGGCTCCAGCTTTCGTCGAGCGAGCGCAAGATGCTGATCCTGCTCGTCGATCATCATCTCACCCTCTCGAATACGGCGCAGCGGCGCAATTTGGACGATCCGCGCACGATCACCGAGTTCGCCGCAATCGTGCGGGAGAAGGAAAACCTCGATGCGCTGATGTTACTCACACTCGCCGACGGGATGGGGACAAGTGCCGAAGGCTGGTCGGACTGGAAAGAGACGCTGGTCTGGCAACTCTACCACCGCACCGCGCAATTCCTCCAGGACAAGCACGCCTTCCGCGAACGGATTAAATCGGAGCGGGCGACGAAGGAGGCGGAGATCAAGCAGCAACTGGATTCCGATTTCAGCGAGGAAGCGGAGGCACAACTCGAAGCGATGCCCGACAATTATTTCCGCGCCTTCACGCCCGCGGAAATCGTTCGCCACGTTCAACTGTTTCGGCGCTTCTACCGAGCGGCCTGCTTCGACGATGATCCTCTCGCGCCCGTGGTCGAATGGCAGGAGCAGTCCGGCCACACCACCCTGACGCTGTGCACCTGGGACAGAAAAGAATTGCTCGCGAAAATTGCCGGCGCGATCTCGGTCGCGTCCCTCAATATCCTCGGCGCCGACATTTACACGCGGGGCGATAATCTGGCGCTCGACGTCTTCCGGGTGGCCGATGTAAACGGCCAGCCCGTGCGCGATCCGGCGGAAATGCGGGCTGTCGAGAAAACGTTAGGCGCGGTCTTGTCTCCTGAAGAATTCGATTTGGAAAAACGGCTCTCGCGCACGCGCGAGCAGGCGCGGCAGCGCCCGATGCAGGAATTACATTTCGAGCCGAAAATTTCGATCGATAATTTCGGCGACCCGCAATTTACTCTGATCGAAGTGCAGGCGGCAGATCGGATCGGACTCCTCTACGATCTCCTGCGCTCCTTCTCCGCGAACGAGATCGACATTGCGCTCGCGCGCGTCAATACCGAGCGGGGCGCGGCCGTCGATACCTTCTATGTCACCGACCGGCAGTCACGGTCGAAGGTGACGCCGCCGCCGCGTTTGGAGCATTTGCAATCCGATCTCCGAATTGCGGCGACAAAAACCTGACGCGAATCGCTCGCTCGCCCGCGAAGCCGCGTTAGATTCCGACCTCCATGACCAACGTTCTCATTCTCGCTGCGGGCTATGCCACGCGCCTCTATCCCCTGACCAAGACCAAGGCGAAGCCGCTGCTCGATGTCGCGGGCAAACCGATGATCGCCTGGGTGGTCGATAATCTGCACGACGTCGCAGATCTCGGCACCATCTACATCGTGACGAATGCGAAATTTGCCGGAGACTTCGAGCGATGGGCCAGGGAGTATAGCGAGAAGAATGCTCAATATCGTTTCAAGGTGATCAACGACGGATCGACCGATGACAGCGACAAACTCGGGGCGATCGGTGATATCAATCTCGTCCTGACCCGTGAAAACGTGGCGGGAAGCGATCTTCTGATCATTGCCGGCGATAATCTTTTCAGCGAATCGCTGGGCGAATTCGCCCGGGAAGCGAAGGGCACCGAGGCCGCGGTGGCGGTTTACGATGTCGGCGACCTCGAGGCGATCCGAAAGTATAACAACATGGAAACGGATGCCCACGGCATCATTACCCATTTCGAAGAGAAGCCGGCCGAGCCCAAGAATACGCTGACCGCGATCGCACTATATTATTATTCGGCGGGAATCTTATCGATGTTCACCACCTACCTCGCCGCCGGCAACAACCCGGATCAGCCCGGGCGCTTCATCCAGTGGCTCTACCAACGCAAGCCGATTAAAACAATTCTCGTTAAGGGAACCTGGTTCGACGTCGGCAGCAAAGAGACGCTGGAAGAGGCGAACAAAATCTTTGCGCAGTTCACGACTCCGACCGAACGGACCGCCTAAGCGGCGGAAGAGCCGGCTATTTGAGACGGCCTTCGTCGAATTCGATCAGATCGAAATAGGTGCGGATATCGCTTCGCCCCGCCCCGCCCGCTTCCTTCAGGAAATGATTGAAGCGCGCTCGCTTGGCCGCCGTGTCGGGATGACGTTTGATCATCTCTTCGTTCCAGTGCGCGATCGCTTTTTCATCATTCGTCGTTGAATGCTCGCGCACCCACGTCAGGATTTTTTCGTCCTCGTCGAGGAGATTGGCGACCTCTTCGAAGGCATCACCATCCAGCTTCAGAAAAGCGAGGAGATGCTTGTCGAAGCCGACGGTTTTGTAGTTGTAACCGTTGAGCAAACCTTTGCGATGCAGACGCGCCTTATCGATTAAGCGCGGCAGGTGCACGTAGCCGCCAAGCTTCTCGTAGGGACTGCGCGGGCGCAGCTTCTCCATTATCGCGCTAAACCGACGGAAGGGGCGACCCGAGGGGAGCGGAAGATGAATCGGACGCTTTTTGCGAAGATTCGTTAGGAAGAAGCTCCGCCTGCTGCAGATCGGCCTTCCCGATGATCAACTGACCGACGAACATCCCGCCTTTTTCCACGTTAATCGACCGCGCGGTGACGTTGCCTTCCAGCACTCCATGCTTGCGGATCGTCACCATTCCCTCCGCGATGATTTCCCCCGCCATTTGCCCGCGAATCTCGATGTTTTGCACTTTGACCCTCCGGAAAAATTGCACTTCGGCCCGTTTTTCAACCATTACCTCGCGCGCGGAAATTCGGCCGGGGATGCGACCGATGAGATCGAACCTGGCCGTTTCGGCGCAGTGCAGGTTCCCGCGCATCTTGCCCTGCACGAGGGCGACGCGGCAATGCACATTCGTGCTATTGAGATCGCCTTTGGAGGTCACGTAAACCTCACCGGTGGTCCGGATGGTGCGGCTGAAACTCGTGGCGATCTTGTAATCCTGAAGGTCGATGTGGGCGCTGCATTGAGGACAAATCGTGGAGCTCGCCGCCGTGCTGACTTCTTGCTTGCGGTGACAATCGAGGCACTCAATGACATTCGGCCGGGTACTTTTCCAAAGTCCGTCGAACGGCTTCAGCAGCGCGGTGGCGCTCGCGACCAGACTCATTTCTGATCGCGGCCGCGGTTCGCGCGGCGTCAACCCGACCGCGGGCGCGCGCGTCGTTCCGGGAACGAAATTCGCGCCGCACTGGCGGCACATCGTGCTTTTGGCTGCAGCATAGTCCTTCTGCTGAAAGCCGCAGTGTGGACATTCCACACTGACTCTAAGAGGCGACGACTTTGCCACGGTCCCGCTGGAGGGAGCTTAACCTAAACCCGTCCGCTGAAGGCCGCAGTCTTGGCCGGCTCTTCGTGGCGAACTTCACCGCGATTATTCGCGGTCCGGTTCGCAGTGATGCCAGTGCCAGTGCCAGTACCTGCGCCAGTGCTTGTCACCTCGGACTTACCGATGAAGGTCGCGCCTTCTTCGATGACAAGGCGGGCCGCTTTCAAGTCGCCCTGCAAAGTGCAGCGCGATTTCAGCTCGCAACGTTCGCCGACGGTGATATTGCCCTGAACTTTACCATAAACGGTAATCGACTTGGTCTTGATCTCACCGCGGATGTCCGCGTTCTCGCCGATGGTGAGGACGCCATCAGAATTGATTTCGCCTTCGACCTTTCCATCAATCAGCAATTCTTTTTGAAATTTGATTGAGCCTTTGATTTCGACGTCGCTGGAAAGCACGTCTTTGCCACTGTGTTCTGCCATAGGATTACGATGTTCGGTCATTGGTGGTGTTCTGTTTTCTTCGCGGTATGCCACGCGCGGTTCTTCGTCGCGCGGCGCGCTTGGCGCTCCCTCGCCCGCCGTTGGGAGAACGGGCCTTTGCGGGATAAATTTCTTCAGCACGAGTTAGTATTAGGACGTGGTTTTGCGGTGTCAAACCCACGAAGCGGGAATTATTATTTTTCCAGCAAATTTAGGGCCGAGTAAAGTTTAAAAGGCGATGTCTGCTCGATTAAGCGCAAAAACTTCGGCGCCTGCGACGGCTCGCGATCCAAGATAAGGGCGAGTGAGCGTTCGGGAGTTGGCTGGCTCCGCAAGGCCGCCACCTGAGACGAAATGCGATCGGCATCGTAGGCGACGACCAAGCCAGGGCGATGTTCGCGAAGAATTGTCAACGCTTCCGCCGAATCAGCCGTCGCATAGAACTCGGCGATCGCCCGATTACCGGCAATACTCTCATGCGAACTGCCGCCCAGGCACGGCTGTCTGGACCAGTAGGCCAGCGCGGGCGAAAACCACCACGGCGCCAGGAACGGTTTATCGATGGACATCGCAATTTCATGCAGCGCCACCATTTCAGATCTTCTCTCGCCGCGCAGACCTGTCGGATCATCGAGGGTTGCTTCCCACGCGACCATGATTGGAATGAGCGAGAGCGCAAAGCCGATCCACGCCAGCCGAGGGCGCCGAACGCGATCAAGAATCCGCGGTAACAGCAGACAGAAAGCGAGCGCGAAGAAATAGCCCCAGCGCGCCTGCCAGAGCGTCAGGGCAAAAGTCACGAGGAACACGCCGGACAGGAAAAATTCGCTCCGCCGTTTCCAAAATAAAAGAGGAACACCCAGGAGACCGAGGCCGCACCATTGCCACCATAAGCCGCCCGTCCAGGGAACATGTCGCAATTCGCCAATTGTTGCTGTCCAGTTTCGAAGGGCCGCGAGGTTTTCGGTATCGATCGTGAATGGAAAACGCCGTTCAACCAGGGCGGCGAGGA
>JBBSEO010000089.1:0-8508 GCA_038239645.1 Chthoniobacterales bacterium
GGCGGCGCGCGAGTATGGCCTGGCGATGCAACAGCAGCACGTGACGAAGGAATATCTGGCGATCGTGTTTGGCTGGCCGGAGTGGGAGACGACGAGGGTCAACGCGCCGATCGTGCGGCAGGGCACGGTAAAACCTTCGCGGATTTACCTGAAGCAGATGATCGATCCGACCGGAGCGGAAGCGGTGACGATGTTCGAGGTGGACCGGCGGTTCGAGCGCGATGGGCGAAAGTTCGCGCTGGTGAAGGCGCGGCCGGTCACGGGACGGACGCACCAGATTCGCGTGCACCTGGCCTCGCTCGGGCACGCGATCGTGGGGGACAAAATTTACGGCCCGGACGAGAACTGTTACCTGGAGTTCATCGAGACCGGCTGGACGGAGAAGCTGGCGCGCGTTCTTCTGCTTGATCGGCAGGCGCTGCACGCGACGCGGTTGCAGATTAACGCGGAACGGGAGTGGGCAAGCCCGTTGCCGGATGATCTGCGCGGCTTTCTTGGTCGGACACTGTAGCGGCGGTCGGTGACCCTCGTTTTTCTCGGTGGGATCATTGGCAGGATGCCACTGTCACGCACTGAGATTTGGCGCGGTGACGTTTCAGTGATAATGCGCTCTGGCTCGATGAAAAAAATTTGTGCTGCGCTTTTGAGTTTGATCGTGCTCGCTTCCGCGCGGGCGGGCGAGACGGCGACGACTCTTTCAACCATGGCCGCGCCGCCTCATCTCGAATTCGCGTCGGAGAGCGGTTATCTGCTCGGCATTTTCAGTAATCCGCATTCCTACGAAGTGAATGCGAATTTCCTGACCGCGCGCGTTCTGTGCGGCGATTTCACCCATCACGAGGGCTTTTTCCGTGGCTACAACCAGGTCTATTTCAGCCTCGAAGGACAGCCGATTATTCGCGGGATCGAGAACCGATATTTCGGGATTAATCTCGGGCTGCGCTATAATTTTGGTCGGGCCGGCGCGCGCTGGACTCCATATGTTTCCGGTGGACTCGGGCTCGGTTTCATCGACAGCAACGCTGATGGCTTTGGCTCGCAGGGCCAGGATTTCACCTTCAACATTTTGAGCGCGGTCGGCGTGTCGTATCGGGTGAGCGAGCGGGCAAGTCTCCAGGCAGGATTGCTCTACGAACATTTCTCCAACGCGGGCCTGAGCAATCCAAACCCGAGCCTGAACCTGCTCGGGCCCCAGGTCGGTTTCACTTTGAGCTTCTAGATGGAAGAAAACGTCCTCGTGGTGAAGCGCAGCCGGTTCGACGAATTGGGCGCGTTCCAGGGTTTATGCTTCGAGCCGGAGCGTTACCTGACCGCGCTGCTCGCGCGCGGGAATAATTTCTTTCTCCCCCGCTCCGCCGCGGAAAACGACCCGACGCACAAGCAGATCATTCCCTACGCGATCCTGGCCCACGGAGATCGCGTGTTGCATTACGTCCGCGGGAAAAAAGCGGGCGAGCAGCGCCTGGTGGCGAAAGGTTCGATCGGAATCGGCGGTCACATGAACGATACCGACGAGTCCCTTTTCGCCTGGGACGAGGACGCTTATCGCGCCGGGGTGGAGCGGGAGGTGAAAGAAGAGTTACGGATCGGGACGACCTTTGACGATCGCATCGTCGCTTTACTGAACGACGACAGCAACGAAGTCGGCCGGGTGCACCTGGGAGTGGTTCATCTGTTTCGCCTCGATGAAGCGAAAGTGGAAAAAGGCGAAGCCATGATCACGAGCCTGGCGTTCGTCACCCGCGAGGAGTTGAGGGAGCGTCGGGAGTCGCTCGAGAGTTGGTCGCAGCTTTGCCTCGATGGCCTGGACCGAATTCTTAAGTCTCGTTAGTCAGTCCATCGGACGTTCCCACGTCAGCGAATAATCGCGGAGGAGCCAGATACCGTTAGGGCGCGTAACGACGACGGTGAGGGTGGCATGGCGATCGGGATAGGTCAGCGTCGTGGTATAGCTGCCGTCGGGCGAAAAGAAGTAGTTCTGATAGACGAGCTTGCCCTCGAGCCGATAGTTCGGCTCGGGTTTACCCAGTTTGCGGCAGGTCTCGACGAATTCGGCTGCTTTCGCCGGAGTGATCACGATGGAGCGATCGGAGGCGATGACAGAGCGAAGATAGGGCAGATCGTAGTTCATGACCACGCGCTCAACGAAGGTGCGAGCAAAGGTCTGACCTTCGGCGTCGCTCTGCTGTTTCAACCGCGTGAGGTAGTAATAACCTCCACCGACGACTGCGAGCAGAATAATGATGAAGAAAATCGCTGACCCGCGCTCATCCGTTTCCCGGCGCATCAGTAGTTGAAACCGACGCCCTGGATGACCTTGTTTTCACGAATGAGCGCACCGTGTGCCTGTTTGCCGGTGTAAGCCCCGAAGCGGTTGCGAGAATTGATCTTGAAATTGACCAGCCAGCCATAGACATGCTGGCCGTTTGTGCCGAGGTCAGCGGGCGTCGGCTCATTGTCCCATTCGATCTTGGCGCTGTTCGCATCGACCAGACTTTGCTCGAGCCAGTTCCAGACGATCTCCTTGTAAACCTTGGGAAATGGTCCGCAAAGTGACGAATCCGGCGCGGGGTTTTGCGCGCGCAATGGAAGGACGCTGCAACACAAAAGCGCACCGGCGGCGAGCAGGATCGTTTTCACTCGAGGGAAGGAGTTAAACAGTTTTGCGCGACGATGGCAATGGCCAATCGCAGCCGCACCGCAGGCTTGTCATTGGCCAGAGGATGGCCGCAAAGTGCGCGGGTGAAAATCATTCTCGCGCTCTGTCTCCTTTCGGCTTCATCGCTCCTGGCCGCGGTGCCATCCCCTGTTCCATCCGCCCCGGCGTCGTTTGATCCGGCCGCGGCGACGCAGGCTTGGATCGATTCCATTCCCGCGGCGGAGAAGGCGCGCTCCGATTCTTATTTCGAGGGCGGTTACTGGATTCTGCTCTGGGACTTCCTGATCAGCGCCGGGATTTCGCTTCTGCTGCTCACGACCAGAATCTCCGCGCGCCTGCGGGATTACGCCGAGCGGAAAACGAATTCGAAATCACTTCAAGTCGGGATCTACGCCATCGGCTACCTCGTGCTCACGACGATTCTCGGTTTTCCGATGGTGTTCTACGAGAATTTCATTCGCGAGCACCAATACGGCATGGCGACGCAAAATTTCCCAGGCTGGTTCTGGGATTGGACCAAGGGTCTGATGATTGACGTTATCATCATGCCGTTCTTTCTCATGCTGCTCTACGCAGTTTTTCGACGCGCGCCGCAACGCTGGTGGGCGATCGGAACCGCAGTGGTGATGCTTTTCCTCGTCTTCATCGTGATCGTCGCACCAATCTTCCTCGAACCCGTTTTTAACAAATACACGCCGCTGGAGGACGCGAAGATTCGCGACCCGATTCTGCAAATGGCGCGCGCCAACCAGATTCCGGTGACCAAGGTCTACGTGGTCGATGCGTCGCGGCAAACGAAACGGGTGAGCGCGAATGTGGCCGGCCTTTTCGGAACGGCGCGAATTGCGTTGAACGACAATCTGCTCAAACAATCGACGCTACCGGAAATTCGGGCGGTGATGGGACACGAGATGGGTCACTACGTTATGAATCACGTGATCAAGTTCTTCGCTTTTCTCACGCTGCTGACGCTGATCGCGTTCGGTTTCACCAAGATCGCGTTCGATTGGGCAGTGCGACGCTGGGGCGCGGAGTGGGGCGTGCGCGGCATTGGCGATCCCGCAGGTCTGCCACTGCTGGCTTTGATTTTGGCGGTGATCGGCTTTTTCGGAACGCCGGTGACGAACACTTTAACGCGGGTGCAGGAAGCGGAAGCTGATGCCTTCGGGTTGAACGCCGCGCGCGAGCCGGACGGGATGGCGAAAGCGATGCTGAAGCTGAGCGCGTACCGGAAAATGCAGCCGGGGTCACTGGAGGAATTCGTCTTTTACGATCACCCGAGTGGCCAGACGCGCATTCGCCGGGCGATGGATTGGAAGGCGGCGAATCCGCCGAACGGAACGTTTGATCCTAAGGTGGGGAAACCCTGAGCGATGGCGGCGGATGATGAAGCCACCGCGTAAAGCTAACGCTGGTCGAGCGGCGTGACTTTTTTCCCGACCGGTTCGCCGGTGTATTCGCTCAACGGGCGATAAAGTCGGTTATCCTCCAATTGCTCGAGGATGTGCGCGCACCAGCCGGAGCAACGGGCGACGGCGAAGATCGGGGTGAAGAGATCACGCGGAATTCCTAACGAGTGATAGACAGTGGCGGAATAGAAGTCGACGTTCGCGTTCAGGTTCTTCTTTTCCTTCATCAACTCGGCGATGCGTTCCGACATCCTGATCCATTTCGGCTCGCCGACCTTCTCGCTCAGCTTCACCGCCATCCTCTGCAAATGCGGCGCGCGCGGATCGAGCGTTTTGTAAACGCGATGGCCGATGCCCATGATCTTCTTCTTTTCCGCCAGCTGCTTTTCGATGTAGGCGTCGACATTTTTCTCCTCGCCGATTTCTTCCAGCATATGGATCACGCCTTCGTTCGCGCCACCATGCAGCGGTCCCTTGAGCGTGCCGATGGCGGAAGTGATCGCGGAGTAAAAATCTGAGAGCGTGGAAATGGTCACACGCGCGCTAAAGGTCGAGGCGTTCATGCCGTGGTCGGCGTGCAAGACAAAGGCGACGTCAAGAGTGTCGCTGGCCTCTTTTGTCGGCTCTTCCCCATTCATCAGATAGAGGAAATGGGCAGCCTCGCCCAGGTCATTGCGGACAGGCGGCAGGCTCTTGCCAGTGCGCGCGCGATGGTAAAAGGCGGCGATGACCCCGATCTTCGCCGTGATGCTGCGCGCGCGATCCTTGTTCGTCTCGGGCGTGGCTTCGCCGCCACCGGCCGGATCGTAAAGACCGAGCATGGAAACAGCGGTCCGGATCACGTCCATCGGATTCGCGTTTTTCGGCGCGCTTTTCAGAAAATCGGTCACCGGGCCGGGCAATTCGCGCTGCGACCGGAGCTGCTCGCCGCATTTCTCCAGCTCGGACCTGTTCGGAAGTTTGTTGTTCCAAAGAAGGTAAACGACCTCCTCGTAGGTGACGTTGCCCGCGAGCTCGTTGATGTCGTAGCCCGCGTAGATGAGCTGACCCTTGTCGCCGATGACGTCGCTGAGGCGCGTGGTGTTCGCGACAACTCCTTCCAAGCCTCGAGCGGTAACCGGCATGATCAGTCTTTTCCTTTCATTCTGGCGATCAACGTCTCCGCCATTGTCGCCGGAGTTTCGGCGACGGCAATCCCAGCCGCGCGCAGGGCTTCAATTTTTCCTGCGGCCGTTCCCTTGCCTCCCGAGACAATCGCGCCGGCGTGACCCATGCGCCGTCCGGGCGGCGCGGTGGCGCCGGCGATGAAGGCGGCGACCGGTTTCTGGTAGTTTTTCGAAATCCATTCCGCGGCTTCTTCTTCAGCCGAGCCGCCGATTTCGCCGATGAGGATGAGCCCGTCGGTCGCGGGATCTTCGCGGAACAGTTTCACCGCCTCGAGGTGCGACAACCCGTTGATCGGATCGCCGCCGATGCCAATGCAGGTCGACTGGCCCAGCCCACGACTCGTTAGCTGCCAGACGGCTTCGTAAGTGAGCGTGCCGCTGCGGGAGATGACGCCGATGCGGCCGGGCTTATGAATGTAGCCGGGCATGATGCCGACCTTGGCCGCGCCCGGCGTGATGATGCCAGGACAATTCGGACCGATCAGGCGGGACTTCTGGCCGCGCAGTTGTGCTTTCACGCGCATCATATCCATCACCGGAATTCCTTCGGTAATACAGACGATCAGCTCGACGCCCGCGTCCGCGGCTTCGAGGATGGAATCGGCCGCGCCGCCGGCCGGGACAAAGATCATCGAGACATTGCAATCGGTCTCTCGCCGCGCTTCCTCCATGGTGTCGAAGACGGGAATCTTGCCGTCGAATTTCTGCCCGCCTTTTCCCGGCGTCACGCCGGCGACAAGATTCGTCCCGTATTCCATGCATTGCCTGGCATGGAAGCCGCCCGCTGACCCGGTGATCCCCTGGACACAGAGCCGAGTGTTCTGGTCGACGAGGACAGCCATCAGGATATTTGCGGCGGCGTCAGTTCGGTTTTGCGGTGATGCACGAGGAGCTTGTTGCCGTCCGGGTCGCGGAAAACGGCCATGAAACAAACCGGCGTTTCGGTTTTCTCCATCTCGAATTCCACGCCACGCTCTTTCAACTTTGCGATGGTGCCATCCATATCCTCGACCTCGAACGCGATCGAGACTCCATCGCGCGACGGTTTCCAGTCGGGATGGCAACCGACGCCGATGGTCATACCGCCGACTTCGTATTCGGTCCACGCGCCTTCCATGGCGGTCATGCCAGGCTTCAATTCCAGCGTCTCCTGATAAAACTTCCGCGCCTTGTCCTTGTCGGTCACGGCGATGGCAACGAATGCGATTTCCTTAATCATGATTTTTTCTCCTTCGCGGCGTGAACCGCTTTTTGTGCGGCATCACCCAGGTCATCGGCGGTGATGACGGCGAGGCCACTTCCCGCGATTAGTCCTTTTCCTTCGGCAACGTTCGTGCCTTCGAGGCGAACGACTAAAGGAACAGAAAGTTTCACCGCCTTAGCCGCGCCGATAATCCCCTGCGCAATGACGTCGCATTTTGCGATGCCGCCAAAAATGTTCACCAGAATCGCCTCGACGCGTTTGTCGGCGACGAGAATCTTGAACGCTTCCGTGACCTGTTCCTGGGTCGCACTGCCGCCGACATCGAGGAAGTTCGCCGGGCTGCCGCCATAGAATTTGATGATATCCATCGTCGCCATCGCCAGTCCGGCGCCATTGACGAGACAGGCAATGTTTCCGTCGAGTCCGATGTAATTCAGGCCGTGCTTCGAGGCCTCGACTTCGCGCGGATCTTCTTCGGCGGTGTCGCGCATGGCCGCGACCTCGGGATGGCGATAAAGGGCGTTGTCGTCGAAATTAAACTTCGCATCGAGCGCGAGCACATCGCCTTCTTTGGTGACGACGAGCGGATTCACTTCCACCATCGAGCAATCGAGTCCGAGGAAGGTGCGGTAGAGACCGTCGAACAACTTTGCGGCGTTTTTGATTTGCGACGATTCGAACCCGAGTTGCTTCGCGAGTTTGCGCGCTTGAAACGGCTGCAAGCCGGCGAGCGGATCGACCGGCTCGCGCATGATTTTTTCCGGCGACTTTTCCGCGACGGTTTCAATTTCCACGCCGCCCTCGGTGCTGGCAACAATGAGCGGCCCGGAGGTGGCGCGATCGACGAGAATCGCGAAATAAACTTCACGCGCGATGTTGGCGGATTCGGCCACGAGCACTTTGTTAACAACGCGGCCCTCAGCCCCGGTCTGGTGCGTCACCAAGGTCTGGCCGAGCATCTTGCCCGCGGCTTCGCGCGCTTCCGCGGCGGTCTTAACGACGTGAACTCCACCCTTAAATCCGTTCTTGAACGTTCCCTTCCCTCGCCCGCCCGCGTGAACCTGGGCCTTGACCACGATCTCGCGGTCGCCGATTTCGCGCGCGATTTTTTCCGCCTCATCGGCGGTGGACGCAACCTGCCCGCGCGTGGTGGCCGCGCCAAAACGCTGGAGCAATTCCTTCGCCTGATATTCGTGAATGTTCATCTTCGGGTTGAACGAGGCGCGAGCGTGTTACTTAACCAGTCGCAGCGAGCAAGCAATCGCATTCTTTTTCGCGGCGTTTTACGGCGGCGACGAGTGATCGCACCCCGCTGGGCGACGGCTTGCCGCTTACTTGCAAATGCGGTCCCGCGCTTCAATGATGGCCGTGATGTCAACGCCAGACGTGATCGAGCTGATTCGCGCGGCCGCTGGCGCCGGAGAGGTCCGGGGCAGCACCGCAGAAAATATTCAGCGCACGCTTCAGGATATGGGCGACGACGTGGCGGCGCGTGCGGTGGCCGAATTGGTGCAGGGCAAACAATGGGCGGAACTGGACGATCGTTTCTACAAGACTCTCGCGTTCGGCACGGGCGGATTGCGTGGGCGGACGGTTGGAAAAGTGGTGACGGAAGCCGAGCGCGGGACGCCGACCGAAACGGGCCGGCCGCAATTTCCCTGCGTCGGGACGAACGCCATGAATTTCGCGAACGTTCGTCGGGCGACCCTCGGTCTGACCAATTACGTCAAGAAATGGCGGAGCCAGCACGGCGGCGTCGGAGAACGCCCGAAGATTGTGATCGCGCACGACACGCGGCATTTTTCGCGCGAGTTCACGCAACTGGCCGCCCAGATTGCGAGTGAGAACGGCTGCGATGCCGTCGTTTTCGATGGGCCGCGCTCGACCCCCGAACTTTCGTTTGCTGTCCGCTATCTTCACGCCAGCGCTGGTGTGGTCATTACCGCCAGTCACAACCCGCCACAGGACAACGGTTTTAAGGCTTACTTCGACGATGGCGCGCAAGTGATCGAGCCGCATGCGAGCGGGATCATCGCCGAAGTGAATGCGGTGACGGGAGCGGCGGCGCCA
>JBBSEO010000090.1:0-8487 GCA_038239645.1 Chthoniobacterales bacterium
CCGGCCTTCAAACTCGGCGCGAAAACTGGTCGACGTGCCGTAGACCATGATGGCATCCTCCGCGCCTTCGACGCGCAAGGCATGGGCGACGCCCGGTGGAATGACGATGCCGACGTTATTCGCGCCGCGATGATTATCGCCCTCGATCAAAAACCTCATTGTGCGCGGAGGAAAGCCCGCCCGCACATCGCGCAAAATTATTTCCACTCGTCCCTGCACGAAAAACATCACATCCCATTGCTCGCGCTCGTAGGCGCGCCTCCCGCCCGCGGGCGCGAATTGTTTCGACAGATAATCCCGCGCATCTTCGCCCTCCGGAATAAAGGGCGGGTGCACATGAAACCCTTTCGCGGTGCCCGCATACATTCGCGCGCTGGCCCATTGTTGCGGCCAAAGTTTCAGCTCTGCGAGAATTCCCTCGTGCTGGCGCGCGAACTCACCGAAGACGCCGCGAAACGGCTGGGTATAAATCTGCCGCGGAAAAATTTCCACGCCCGCGATCCAGGCCGAGTCACAATCCTTTCGTCCCTCGCCGAGTAGCTGCGAGGCATCCACGCCGCTGGATGAAAGTCTTTCTGCCAGCGAAGCCGTCGCGTAGTCACGTTGCGAAAGTTTCGCCGCCGCCCCTTCCTCCAAACCGCGCCAAAGTTTCTCGTCAAAGCTCATCGCGTCCTGCCTCGTCATACGAAAAATCCGCTCGGGCGCGAGCAAGATTTGGATTGTAAAAAGGATCCTGCGCGAAAAGGCGAGGGTGGCGCCGCTGCAGTTCCGGATCATGAACTTCCTGCGCCGGACTTTTTCCCACGCGTCGAAAGACCGCATAAGGAACCGAAAGCACGCGCGATCCTTCCTCCCGTAAACGGAGACAAAATTCGATCGCAACGGCGGGCGAGAAGTCCTTCCCCATCGAAAACGCCTGAAGATCTCGCCGCCGCGTCAGCAGGCACGAGCTGCTGAGCGCGCCATAATTTCGCGGCATTTGCAATTGCCGCCCTTCGCCCGCGTCGCTCTCTTTGCGTCCGGCAAAAGCCGCCCGCGCCACGCCGTCGGCGCCTAAAATGTAACCGGCATTCTCGATCAGATTCTCACTCGTTAGAATTCGTCCGCCGACTGCGCCCACGTTTTCATCCGCGAGATATTCCAGCATGACGCGCTGCCAATTCTCCGTCTGCGGCTGAAGGTCGCGATCGAGAAAACAAATAAATTCTCCATCAGTCTCGCGCCAATCGTCTTTCATCTCGTCGATGATGGTGAGTGCGGCAGACTTTGCTTCACGCCGCACGCGGTAGACGTGCGTTGGCCAGTCAATCGTCACGCGACCCGGCGTGCCTGTGCGCGCGAGATGTTCTTCGAGCGCGCGTCGTCCCGCCTCCAGCGCGCCGGGCTTTCGCCGAATGTTGTGCGCGGTCGATTGCGGCGTGCGCCGCCAGTGATAAAGTACGCGCGGAAGATGACGAATTCGATTTGTCTGCTCGATCACCCGCAGGAGAAAATCGTAATCCTGCGCGCCATCGAACTCGCGGCGGAAAGTATTGTTCGCAAAAAAGTGCCGACGCACCGCGACGAAATGGCCGAGGTAATCGTGCGCCAGAAATAAATCCGGCGACCAGTCGGGCTTGAACATTGGTGCAGCGAGATTGCCGTCGACGATCTTGTCTTCATCGGAATAAAAAACATCCACCTCCGGACTTTCGCACAAGGATTCGCCCACGCGGAAAAGAGCATCGGGCTCCAGCCAATCATCGTGATCCAGCAACGCAATCCACTCGCCCTGCGCGGAAGCGAGGGCGCGATTGAGCGCTTCGGAAATTCCACCGTGCTCGCCCGGGGGCACCAGCCGAAGGCGCGGCTCACGTTTCTCGAAATCCGCGAGGAACGCGCGCAACGCCGGATTAGTCGATCCGTCGTCGGCGATAAGTAGTTCCCAGTTCTGATAAACCTGCGCCTGCATCGATTCGATCGCCTGGCGCAAGAACTCGAGATTGGATTCGTAGGTCGGCAACAAGACCGAGATCAGCGGCGGCGTTGCCCACGAGCGCATCTGCGAGCGCATTTCCCCCAGTTGCGCAGCGCTGGCCCGATGGCGTTCAAACCACTTTTGATACGCCGATTCGTCCCGCGGAATTTCGCGCGCGCGCCGGCGAAAGGCATGGAACGGCGCCGTCAGTATCTGCACGGCGCGGCCCTCGACGCGCCGGCGCAGTCGTTGATGTTCAGCGCGCAATTGCTCGAGCTCGCGCTGCACGTCTTTTCGTCGCAGGAGTTCTTCCTCCAGCCACGCGATGTGCGCCTCCGCCGCGCGTAAATCTTCGCTCTCCACCGGCACAGTATATTGATTGCCGCCCGTCGTGGGCAAACTTACGCTGCGGGCGCTGTCCATCATGCTCGATTACTGCGTTTATCTCGTCTATCGCGCGGGCGTCGGGCTACTCGGCTTGCTTCCTTTGTCGGTGATTTTCGCCCTTGGGCGCACCGCCGGCTGGCTGGCCTGGCTCGGCGCGGGTGGTTATCGACGCCTCGCGCGGCACAATCTCGAACTCGCCTTCGATCGCGAACTGACGGAGCGCGAGCGCAGCCGACTGGTGCGCGAGCATTTTCAAAGATTGGGCGCCAATCTCCTGTGCAGCATTAAGTTCACGAGCTGGCCGATCGAAAAAATCCTCGTGCGCGTCCGGGTCGATCATCCCGAGCGGATTGAGCGTTTCCAACAAACGAAAAAACCGTTCGTTCTACTTTTGAGTCATCTTGCTAGCTGGGAATTGTGCGCGCAGTTGTTGCCGCGTTTCGTTCCGCACGCGCGGAAATTGACCGTGTATCAGCGGATGCGAAATCGTTACATCGACGAGCACGTGCGGGCGGCACGGGCTCGCTTCGACGTCGAGCTCTCGGAGCGGAGCGAAGGTTTTGCCAGAGCAATCGACGCGCTGCGCAGCGGCGGCACCGTCGGGATTCTGGCGGATCAGCACGCGGGCGACCAGGGACTGTGGACGCCATTTTTCGGCCGGCTGGCTTCGACCACCACCTTGCCGGCATTACTGGCGAAACGGACCGGCGCGGCAATTCTGCCGTGTGCCATCGCGAGCGATGGCACAGCGCGGTGGCGGGTGATTTTCGAGGAGCCTTTCGCCAGTGACGCGGAGACAATCGAGGAACTGACCGCGCGCGGCAATCGCGCTCTGGAAACGCAGGTGCGGCGGGAGCCAGCAGATTGGTTTTGGGTGCATAACCGTTGGAAGACGCCGACGCCCAATTTTCTGCTGGCGCGTTATCGGCGAGGGATCTTCATCCCGGCGGGCGAAACCCTGAAGCCGTTTCACATTCTCATTCGCAGCACGAACTGGCTCGGTGATGCGGTGATGAGCATTCCGGCGGTGCGCGCGATCAAGCACGGGCGTCCCGATGCGCAGCTCACAGTCGCGACCCCGGAGAAACTGACGGCGCTTTGGCGCGAAGTGAAAGAAGTCGATCACGTCCTGCCTATTCCGACGCGCTCGATTTTTGGCGCCGCCAAAGCGATGCGTGGCCAGGGACCGTTTGATGTCGCTGTGCTTTTTCCGAACTCGCTGCGCAGCGCACTTGAAGCGAAACTTGCCGGCATTCCCAGACTCGCCGGGTTTCGCGGACACTCCCGCAGTCGCCTGCTGCATCAGTTTCCGCGCGGCAAACCGACGCTCCAGCTCGTTCACCAGGCGACGCGTTATCTGCAATTGGCCACGACTTTCGGCGCGGTGCCGCATCCGATCGATCGAACACCAGCTCCCCGGGCACGGAGGGAGCAGCTGCGGTGCGCACTTTGTCCCGGAGCGGAATACGGTCCGGCGAAACGGTGGCTGCCGGAACGTTTTGCCGAAGTCGCGCAGGAAATCAGTAATCGCCACAAGGTCAGCTGGGTCTTGATCGGCACCGAAAAGGACGCCGCGCTCGGGCAGACGATTGCCTCGGCCCTCGGCGAACGTTGCGAAAATCGAATTGGCCAGACGACTCTCGCTGAGTTGATCGGCGAGCTGCGCCAATGCGATCTTCTTCTCACCAACGATACCGGCACAATGCATCTCGCCTCCATCCTCGGGGTGCCGGTGGTCGCGATTTTCGGTTCGACCGAGCCAAAACTCACCTCGCCCTTTGGATCGCCGCACGAGATCATCCGGCATCATGTCGCGTGCAGTCCTTGTTTCCTGCGCGAATGCCCGCTCGATTTTCGCTGCATGCGCGAAGTGCAAATGGCCGAGGTAATCGCGGCGGTTGAGCACCTCCTTGCTTTCGCGCGCTAAGTTCTAAATCATGGCGGCGAATGCTCGAGCGGCCGCAAATTCGGATTGAGGTGCAGGTGATGTTTTTCGACACCGACGCGGCCGCGGTGGTGCATAACATCGCTTACCTGCGCTTCATCGAAACCGCGCGAACGATGCTGGCGGAACAGCTCGGAATGCCGCTGCATCAAATGGCGGAATCGAAACGCTATCCGGTGGTGGTACGGACCGAGATTGATTACCGCCGCGCCGCGCAACTCGGCGATCGCCTGCTCGTCGATGGCTGGTTGGACCGGGCCGACCGCGTTCGCTTCTGGTGCGCCTTCCGCATCACGCGCGCAAGCGATACGGCTTTGATCGCCGATTGCCGGCAGATGCTGGCGCTGGTGGAAATGCCAGCGGCAAAGTTGCTGCGCCTGCCGCCCGAATGGGAAGGCTTTCGCACCGAAGCGACGGGGAGCTGAATCATGACTGCGGGCGCAGGGGCAATCGGGGTGGGCGAAACAATGTTCGGGCCGGAGGCGCTTCCGCCGCCGCCGACCCGGTACGCACTTTTTTTTATTGTCCTGGGCCTCTCCGCGCTGGTGCAGTTCGGCGCCATTTCCTGGGGCGAATTGTGGCCCACGCCGGAAGGGCAGTACGCCGGCACCGCTCGCGAGATGTGGCGACATCATTCGCTGCTGGTTCCCACCGCAATGGGTTTCCCTCTGCTGCAGGAGCCGCCCCTTTTTTACTGGGCTCTCATCGCCAGCTTCAAGCTCCTGGGCGTTAACATCGCGGCGGCGCGTTTGCCGGGAGCGATCGCGAATGTGATCACGACAGCGTTGATTTTCGGAATCGGCGAACGGATGGCGAATTACTGGCGAGGCTTCAGCGCCGCGCTCGTTTTCCTCTCGAGCGCCGGCGTCATTTTTCTTGGTCGACTGGTCACGCCCGGCCCGCTCACGGCCATGTTCGCCACCTTCGCGATTTACGGTGCGTTGCGCGGCTATCAACAGCGCCAGCCGCGCTGGTGGTGGTTTGCCGGGACGTGGCTGGCAGCGGCGCTGGCGTGCCTGAGCGGCGGTTGGAATAGCGGGCTGGCTCTGGCGCTCACCTGCGCCGCGCTGGCGGTCTTCCATCGCGAGGCGCGACTGCGTTTCCGTGCGCTGCTCTGGTGGCCTTATCTCCTTCTTTTTTGCGTCCTGATTTCACCGCGGATCGCGGCCTTTAGCCAGTCCTCAACCGCGATTGTCACCCTCAATCGCGGCACTTTCCCGCAAGCTTATTTCGCCGCATTATTCCCCTGGCTGAGCGCAATTCTGCCCGCTTTGCTGATGGACTGGCGGAAAGTCATTCGGCCCGGCTCCGACGAGTTCAAAGATGATCTTCCCTGGATCTGGGCCGCGCTGACTCTGCTCTGCGCGGGACTCGCCCATGCCGGAGCGCCAAGCACTTTTTTTCTCGCGCTCCCGGCGGTGGCCCTGTGGAGCGCGATGGTCTGGGAAAGGACTTCCGATCGCCTGCGCACGGCGGGCGCGATGACAACACTCCTGGCCGCAGCGGTCGTCGTCCCATTTGTCGTTAGAACCATTCACTCGCTCTTTCCCTTGCCCGCGCCAGTCTGGAACAGTTTCCAACCGCTGTTTGCCCTCGTCGGAGTTTCCATTGCCCTTGGCGTGGCGATCACCATCTGGCTTATCCGTCGACAGGAATCGATGGCGTTGGTCGGCCTGACCGCAGGCATGATTCCGGTCAGTTTCGCTCTTGCGATGGGAATGGCGCGCGTTTCGCCCCTCGTCTCTTTTCACGAGACGGCGAACTTCCTCCGTGCGCACCTTGGCAAAAATGGCGACGTTCTCTTCGAGGGGCCAATCATCCTCACTCCGAGCCTCAACTTCTACCTCGAACGTCCCTGCTCGATGGTGAACAGCGAAAGCGCGACTGAGAAAAGCGAGATCGGCCTTTCCGAACCGGCGGCGCTGGATCGATTTGCGGAGGCGCGCCCGATGTATCTTATCATCGAGCAAAATCGGGCAGAGCATTGGCACGAGATTCTGACCCAGCGCTTCCACGTTTACCATCAAGTGGCGAGCTGCGACCGTTTCCTCGTCCTTGCAAACCAGTTTTAGCCGGAAACGTTTGAAATCAGAGCAAAGCGCGCTATCGTCCCGACCTCTTTTTATGTCGCAACATCGCAGTCTCAAAGGCGCCAGCACGATCACGGCGAAGCGGAACGTTTTGAAACGCTTCGAGCGGGTCGATTTGCTGAAGAAACGCGGGCAATGGAAGGACACCAGCAAGGTGATCGGCCTGCCCAAAACCAAGCCGGACGTTTAATCGTCGTTTTCAGCCGTGCGGCTGAACCGTTTTCTGGCAGCCGCCGGGATCGCTTCCCGGCGAGGTGCGGACGAGCTCATCGCAGCCGGCAAGGTCACGGTGAACGGAAAGCCGTGCACCGATTTTCACTTCCAGCCGGCGCCGAACGACCACGTGAAGGTGAATGGGAAACTGCTGCGCCAGAGCGCGCGCCTCTATCTCGCGTTACACAAACCCGCCGGATTTGTTTGCACGCGGCGCGATCCGCAAGTGAGCGATACGATCTACGACCTGCTCCCGGGAAAATTTGCGTCGCTCTTTTACGTCGGCCGCCTCGACGCACAAACCGAGGGTTTGTTGCTCCTGACCAACGATGGCGATTTTTCGCAACAACTCACGCACCCGCGCTTTAAGGTCGAAAAGGAATATGAAGTCGTCCTCGAGGAAGCGAGTACGCCGGATTTTCTCGAACGCTTGCGGCGCGGCGTGGTGCTCGATGGAAAACGTGCGCGCTTGAAAGAAGTCGAGAGGACAAGCAGGAATCGAATGCGCGTGGTGCTGGAGCAGGGCATGAACCGGCAGATTCGCCGGATGGTGGCGCGTTGTGGCAACGAGGTGAAAAAACTGCGGCGCGTGCGTTTCGGTCACGTCTCGGTGGGTGAACTTCCGCGCGGGCATTGGCGGCATCTGACCGCGGACGAGTTACATTCATTCGCATCATGAAACTGGAGGGTTGCTCGGCCTTAATCACCGGAGCCTCGGCCGGAATCGGGCGGGAACTGGCGAGACAGTTGGCGCCGAAAGCGCGGCGCCTAATCCTGGTCGCGCGCCGGCGCGAACGCCTGGAAGAATTGAAGCGAGATCTTGCCCGTCCGTCGCTGGAAATCGAATTGCTTGAGGTCGATCTCAGCGACCTCGCTGCGACGAATTCGCTGGGGGATTCGCTCCCGGGAATCGATTTCCTGATTAACAACGCTGGCCTCGGCGATCTCGGCCCATTTGCCACCGCTGAGATTGCCAGAGTTCAGAAACAGGTGCAGGTCAACGTGCTGGCGCTCACCGTTCTAACGCGAGCCGCCCTGCCGAAAATGCTCGCCCAAGGCAAAGGCGCGATCCTGAACGTCAGCTCTTCCGCCAGCTTTCTGCCGATGGCGAATTTCGCCGTCTACGCCGCGACCAAGGCCTACGTCACCAGCTTCAGCGAGGCGATTCGGGCAGAAGTGCGCGGCCACGGTGTGACAGTTACCGCGCTCTGTCCCGGGCCGGTTCGGACGGAGTTTTCCCGCGTCGCCCATCGAGATGAAGGCGCGGGCGAACTCGGCGCCGATTTGTTCCACGTGCCCGTGGATCAAGTCGCACGCGCCGCTCTCCGTGCGGTCGAACGCGAGAAACCGCTCGTGATCCCTGGCGTGCGAATGAGACTCGGAATGACGCTGGCGCGTTTGATGCCGCTAAGCGCGCTGCGTTTCGCCGCGCGCTTCCAACAGCGCTAGTTACTGTATTTCACCGAGCAGCCGTACGGGCGGGTGTTTGCATTCGAGACCGGTTTCCCGTTCATCGACTCGTCGAGCGCGACCTTCACGTAATTCGTCGAGGAGGCGATATCGTTCGGGTTCGGCGTCGCTTTGCTGTCGATGGCGCCTTCGTAGATCACTTTGCCGTCCGGATTGATGACAAACATGTGCGGCGTATTGCGCGCGCCGTAGGTCTTGCCCACTTTTCCGTCTGGATCGAGAAGAAGAGCCGTTTGCTTGGTGCTCCAATCTTTCATCACCTTTTGCGCCTGCTCTGTCGTCAGATTTCCCTCCGCGCCCGGCGCCGAGGAATCGATCGAGAGCCAGACCACGCCCTTGCTCGTAAACTCACTCTGCAATTTCTGCATGTTACCGCTGCCGTAGTGCTTTTTCACAAAAGGGCACTCCGGATTGAACCACTCCAG
>JBBSEO010000091.1:0-8416 GCA_038239645.1 Chthoniobacterales bacterium
GAACTCTTCTTTCTCAGGAAGCACGATCCGGGCGCGCTCTGACGCGCTTCGCCGTCAGCCACTCCCTACCAGTAGACAGGCTTAAGGAGAAAGGCGGCGGTGTAAAGCAGCCCGAAAAGCAGGTGCGCCTGTGCCGTTCCTTCCACGCTCCCGGTTCTCGCCGCGCGGACGAGCAAGGGAAGGGCCAGTAATGTCACCAGGCTCCACAAGGGCAGGAGACGTGTCGCCACCCCGAAAAGGACGAGCGCAATCGGACCAAACAACAGGAGAAGCAGCAGGATTCTCGCGCCAGATCGGCCTAGCATCGTCGCCATCGTCCGGACGCGCGCGCTCTGGTCGTCGCTGAAATCGCGCATGTTATTCGCGTGCAGAATTCCATCCACCAGCAGGCAAATCGGCAGCGAGTAGAACATGATAAAAAAGATCTGGCGCCAGCCGACCGCGTGCACTTGCACGACATACGCGCCCAGGGTCAGGCCAAAACCGAAGGTGAGAATGATGAGGAGATCACCGAGGCCATATTTCTTCAGCCAGGCCGAATAAAGAACCGCACAGCCAAAACCGATTGCGGCCAGATAGATGACGGCGCGATCGGGCGCGCGCAGGAAAAGGAACAGGCCACAGCCCGCGGCAATCGCGAAGAGAACAAGCGAATACAGGAGCGCCTGCGCCGCGGTCATTTCGCCGCGAGTAATCACTCCGCTGCCGTGCTCCGGGCGCGTGTCGACCCCGTACCTAAAATCGAAGTAGTCGTTAATGACGTTAGCTGCGACCTGCGCCAGAATCCCACCGATGAGCGCAAAGAGGAAAGCGACGAGGTTGAAGTGGCCGCCGGTAATGACCTCACCGTACCCGCGCGCGGCCAGGACCGTGCCTAGTAAAACCGGGACGACGCTTGCCGGCAACGAATAGGCCCGGGCGGCGCGCCAGAAAACAACAGGTCGCATAAGACGCGGACGGTAGAGGACGTTTCGCCGAAAATCACGCCCGGAAATCCGCGACGGGATTCAGCTTGTGTCAGTGCGGAGTTTCTTGCAACGACTCGGAGATTTGCTCGAGGCAAGGCGAGGGCGTACTACCGCTGAAGTTTGGCAATGGTCATTGTTCTCATTGGTGTCACTGGGTCCGGCAAGACGACCGTTGGTAAACAGTTAGCGCATCAACTGGGCTGGAACTTCTCCGATGGTGACGATTTCCATTCGGGCGCGAACATCGCCAGGATGCGCGCGGGAATTCCACTTAACGACGAAGACCGCCGGCCTTGGCTAGATCGGCTATCGCAGTTGATCTCGGAGAAAATGGCCGCCGGAGAAAATTTGGTTTTGGCCTGTTCAGCTTTGAAAGCGAGTTATCGGCAACGGTTGCGGGTAAATTCAGACGTTAGGTTCGTCTATCTCAAGGCGGACTTCGCCCTGATCGCTAAACGCCTGGCCGCGCGGCATGGGCATTTCATGAACCCGGCTCTGTTGAAAAGCCAATGGAATGACCTCGAGGAACCGGCGGCAAACGAAGCGATAACGGTGGAGGCCGCGTCCGCGCCCGCGGAAGTCGTACGCTCGATCGAAACCGCGTTCAGGAAGGGCCCGCATTCGCAATGAAAGATTGACGTTGGGGGAAAGATATTCATTTTCGAAGAATGCCGACCTTACCCGCGAGCACCTCTGTCGAACCTTATTTGTCTTTTGGCGGTCGTTGCGAAGATGCGCTGAAGTTTTATCGCGACGTCATCGGTGCTGAGATCGTGACCTTGATGCGATTTAGCGAAAGCCCGGAAAAAAATGACATGCCGGAGTGTTTTCAAGACAAGGTCATGCACGCCACCCTGCGGATCGGAAAAACAAACATCATGGCTTCGGACGGTCGGTGCGAAGGCCCGTCGCACTTCGACGGATTCTCCCTATCGATTGCTCTGCCGGACGAGGCGAGCGCCGACTTGGTTTTTAACGCCCTGGCCGAAGGCGGGCTGGTAACCTCACCTTTGGAGAAGGTATTCTGGTCACCCAAATTTGGGGTGCTCCAGGATAAGTTTGGCGTTACCTGGATGGTCTCGGTCCTACCCTGATCGGACCGGGAACCGTCGTCTAACGTTTCAGGGTCTCGCGCCGACAAGTCACGAGTGCGATTCCGCCTAGAATCGCGAGCGATGCGACTCCGTAGCGAAGTGTCGGTGCCTCCCCGAGGAGGATAATTCCGGCCAACGCCGCGATCACCGGTACGCTCAGCTGGATGGTGGCAGCGGTGGTTGAGTAAATATGCGGCAGGACGGAATACCAGATGACATAACCGAGGCCGGAGGTGATCGCGCCCGACAACACAGCGTAGAAAACGCCGGCCGAATCGAGATGGATCGCAGGGAAAGAGACGGCGCTCAATGCCGCTGCGAACGGTAAGGTGCGGAGGAAATTTGCGCCTGTTTCTGCAATGGGATCATCCGCACCCTTACCCATCAGAGAATAAATTCCCCAACTAATGCCAGACAGAATCATGAGCGCGCTCCCAAGGAGAGAAGGTGCCGCAAGGCTGGGAAAAACAAGGACAACCAATCCGCAGAGCGCGAGGAACAGGCCGCACACTTGACCGAAATTGAAGCGCTCGCCGTGACGCAATCCCCCAAGGATCATCGTGCCCTGCACGGCCCCAAAGAGTAGGAGTGCGCCTGTTCCTGCGGTGAGCCGGAGGTAGGCGTAGGAAAAAGTCGCCGCGTAGGTGAAAAGGACCAGCCCCGCTAGCCAGGGCGAGGGACGCTGGGAGCGGGTCGACCCCGAGCCAAGGCCCCGGACGAATGTAATCAGAATTAGGATCGCGCTCCCGGAAAGTAGCCGGATGGCTGTGAAGCTGGCAGCATCGACCGTCGCCTGCTTCAGGGCGAGGCGACAAAGAATCGAGTTACTTGCGAACGCGAGCAGCGCCAGTGCCGTCAGCAAAATGAGTCGAATCGCGTTCATCCTTTCCGGAAGCGGGCGTTCTTCTGGTCGCCCCTCCCTCGAGCGAAAGTCTCGGAGTGAGCTAACGATAAATCGCCACAGCCCTAGTTGAGAGGCGTGAACCCGGCAAACATCTCTTCCGTCTCGGCCACTGTCCGCAATGGAACGCAATCGCAGAGGGCAAAAAATTCCTGCCACATCGCCAGGACTCGCGGGTTTTTGTGGGCCGCTTCGATGGCCTCGCGCGATTTCCATTCGGAGACTTCAATGATCGTCCCGTCCTGCGCGTGCACGAGAGTTGGGGCTCGGGAGGTCACCAACCCTTCCTCGCGCAACGTCGGAACGCGCCGACGCACCAGTTCCAGAAGTTCCGCTTCTTTGCCGGCCTTTGGCCGATACGCTACTATGACGACGACGCCCTTCATGGTCTTTGGGGATCGAACCAGGTTCGCACCTTCATTTCACTTCCGAAGGCTGAGATTCGGGCGCGAACTCAAGATCGACATGGCCAGAGAAGCACTTTGCGCGTGAGAAGGAAAGGGCGAATTGCGCCGGCGCTGGCGATTGTATGGGTCGACCAGGATCCCGTGCGCGGAGAAGTGGCGGTGGAGTGTCAAGACGCGATGGCGCAACTCACGCGCGTGCGAATGCGGTGGCGCCATTTCGAGCGCAAAGACAAACCGGCGTTTATCCGCTGGAGAGCGCGGGAGTTTGGCGCGTTGTTAAGCGAAGCCCGCGAAGTGGAGGATCGAGTCCGGGAAGCGCAGGAAATCATCCACGAGGTTGAACTCGAGTTGCGACAGCATTTTCAAACGCCTCAGAATGCCTACGCCCGGGTAAAGTTTCGGCGACAAAACCCCGGGGCGCCCGAGCCCGCTCACGGAGCCAGCGGTGGCGGAAAGAGAATGCTGACCGAGTTCGAGCAGGAAGCTCTCTTTCAGGAATGGGTCCGGAAATTCCTCGGAACCAATCCCGATAAGATGGACGATCTGGCCTACGATGACGGCTTCGCCGCGTTCCGGAGGCACATGTTTGCGCAAGCGGCGCAAACGCAGACGCGCGTGGAAAAAGTGGCTGCCCGCGTTCAACCGGAAGAGCCGCCGCGGGAAAGCGACGACGAGGTCGTAGTCGACGATCGGGTAAAGGTTCTCTATCGGCGCCTCGCTCGTCAATTGCACCCAGACACGCGCGCAGATGGGAATGTCGAAGCTTCGGCCCTCTGGCACGAAGTTCAGGAAGCGTATGCCGCCAGTGATGTGGCACGTCTGGAACTCTTGCTCGCGCTCAGCCATCTCCAGGGTGACACGCTCGATGGGGGAACGAGTGTGGGCGAGCTTCTCCTTGTGCGGCAGGAGCTGCACCGTTCTTTGCAGGCCTTGAGTAAAAGTGTCCGCGAAGCAGAGCAGGAGGATGCCTGGGATTTTGCGCGCTCGGGTCCAACACCTCAGCTCGCTGACGAGGTCGAGCGGCAACTTCGGTTCGATCTCGCCAATCGGAGACGTTACCTTTCGCGCCTCGAACTGACCCTGGCCGCATGGCAAGGTTGAACGAGGATCTTCCTCAGCATTGCGTGCCCGGTGCGCGCGGCTAAGATCAGCGCGTGCCGGACCATTCGGGTAAGCGCTCCGCGCGAGGGACCATTGCTTTTCTGCGCACTGAATTTCCTCTATTCCTCGGGCTGGGAAGTGCTTCGTTTTTTCTTTTCGCCAGCAAGGAATTTCTCGAGGCGATCGATCATCCCCTGTTGCTCGCGCTCATCTTCGCCTGGCTCTTCGTCGTCGTCCTCTGGTGCGCGATCTCCGTGGTGCGTCACGCCGACATGCTCGCGGTCAAATGTGGCGAGCCTTACGGCACGCTGATTCTCACGCTCGCCGCGATCACGATCGAGGTCATGATGATCTCAGCCGCGATGGTGCACGGGAAGAACAATCCCACGCTCGCGCGCGACATGATGTATGCGGTCATCATGATCGCGCTCAATGGCTTGATCGGAATTTCCTTGTTACTCGGCGGTCTGCGCCATCGCGAGCAACATTACAACCTGCAAGGAACCAACTCCTACTTGAATACGATCATGGCGTTGTCAGTCCTGGGCCTGGTCCTGCCCGCCTATACTATCTCGCGGACTGGTCCGCGGTTTTCCATGGCGCAGGAAGTCTTTCTCGCCAGCGCCGCCATTGCCTTATACCTGACCTTTCTTTTCATCCAAACGACCCGACATCGTGAATACTTCACGGAAACCGGAAGTAGGAGCGAAAGCGAACACGATGAACACGGCACCCATACCGTCTTCTATCATGTCGTGATGCTGGCCCTTTACCTCGTGGCAGTGGTTGTGCTCGCGGAAAAGTTTGCCATTCCCCTCGACAATTGCATCGAGCGCTTCGGGATGCCGCAGGCTCTCGGGGGAGCCATCGTTGCCGCCCTCGTCCTCGCTCCGGAAGCACTGAGCGGAATTAACGCCGCGCGCAAGAATCACCTGCAACGTTCCGTTAATATTCTTCACGGTTCGGTGCTTGCTTCCATCGGCCTGACGATTCCAGCGGTCCTGGTCATTGGTCTGGTCACCCATCGCGAAGTGGCGCTCGGACTGGAAGGTGGCACGCTGCCGCTGCTCGTCCTGACTCTGGGTGCCAGTGTCGTCACCTTCACCAGCGGGAAGACGAACATGCTGCAAGGCTGTATTCATCTCCTGCTTTTCGCCGTCTTCGTCCTCCTGATTTTCTGTCCGTAGTCGTCGCGCCTCACCGTGGCGCGGCGAAATTGTCTCTAAGGAATGTCTTCCTCGGGTGTTGGTCTGGTTAGGAGGAAGAAATCATATGACAATCAACTATACCAGAAGCGATCGCTGGCGAATCTGGCTTGCCCTTGTTGCAGCGATCTTTCTTCATCTGGCAGCGCTGGGTTTGGCGCGAACAAAAGTCAGCGACGACACCTACGTTGAATTCAAACCGTCCGACATTACTGGCGTCGAATTCGCGGAATCTGATTTGCCGATTCTGCTACCCCCTGAGCTACCGTTGCCCGATCCTCCCGTTCTCCCGGATCAAGCTTTCATCGAAGAGCAAAGCACTCCGCCGCGCCCCCGGCAACGGATCGAGCGCATCGCACGTCCGCCGGCGCCCATTAATACTGGAAATGCTTCGCGCCCTGCGACCATTGGGGGCGCGAAGGCATTCGCGATTATTGCGCCCCGGCCGGAATATCCCTATGAAGCTCGCCGTCGACAGCTAACAGGTTCGGGCGTCGTCATACTTCACGTTAGCCCGGTTACGGGAGAAGTAACCGAGGTGGAAATGGAGGAATCGACCGGAAGTCCCATTCTCGATCGGGCGACGATATCTGCTTTCCAGCGATGGCGCTTCCGGCCCGGCGTGGCAGAGCGGGTGAGAACGCCCATCACCTACCAACTGAATGGCGCAAGCTTTTAGCGGTCACTCGATCGGAGAAGGAGAATTTCACTCTCAATTCTCGGGCAGCCAGATCAAAGTCTATGGGATGAAGAGGCCTGCCGGCACTGAGACGGCTGAAGTGACTCAACTTGTCCGTCGGTTCGAGAAGCCGCTACAGCATTACGCGGCCAGCATCATTGGGGATAAAGACTTAGCCCTTGACGTCGTCCAGGAAACATTCTGCGTTTACGATCAAGCGTCGGTTCCGATGAGCGAGGCGACGAAGTGGCTTTTCAAGGTTTGTCGGAACAAGGCCCTGAACGTTTGTCGGCGTGAACGGCGTCTGCTCTATCTCGGCGACGAAGTTTTGGAGCCCGTTGACGAGGAAGCTTCGCCTTCCTTGCATTTGGAAGCAAAAGAGGCTTTCGCCTTTCTCCTGACGATCGTGGCGACGTTGCCCTTGCGCGAGCAGGAGTTGCTGCGCCTGAAATTCCAAAACGATTTGAGCTACGCGGAGATTAGTGAAATCACGAATCTCTCCGTAAGTAACGTCGGTTTCATCCTGCATCGAGCCCTGGCCAAGCTTCGTGGGAAATACAAGGGAATGGCCTCCACCATCGTGTCGTTCCCATTACGCTGATACTGGAAATGAATGAAAATGACCTAACGAATTACGTTCTCGGTGAAGTTACTCCGGAAAAGTCTCGCGAGATACAAGATGCGTTATCTACCAGCGAGGAAGATCAAGTTAGCGAGGTGGAGTTGAGGTCGTTGACCGAGAGGTTGCGGGCTGAATATAGGGAGGAGCTGGAACATACCCAAGGCAATGCTTCGCCCGCAAAACCCCGCATTTGGCTCGATCCCGACTGGATGTCGATTCGTGCGGTGGCCTTGATCCTGATCTGCGCTGTTCCGATCATCCTGGCGATTTCTGGTCTGAGCCATCGCGCAGCCCCGGTGACGAGCAGGCCGGAGCCCGCGCTCGAGATGGAGGGCGAGGAGATAGCTCCGGAGGTTAGCGGCAACTCCAGGGAATTTATCGCGGTTGGAAGCCAGAGAACATCGAGCTTTCCACTCCTTGTTCCTTCGCGGTCCTACGAGGAAGCGAAAAAGGCGATTGGGGCGGGGGATGGTGCCGCGCGAAGCAAGGTACGGGTCGAAGCTCTGATCAATCATTTCCAGGATGCCGTGGTCACGGATGACGGGGTTGTTGGAATCGCGAGTGAAGTGGCAAGTTGTCCGTGGTCTGCGGATTCACAGCTGGTTCGAGTCACGCTGAGCTTCCGGGAGCAGGCGCAGGCGAGAGTCGAGGTAAAATTCATCGAAGGCGCGGTGGATTCTTATCGTTTGCTCGGCTACGAGGGCGGGGACGGTGGAAGCCTCGCGGAAGTGGAAGAAGTTCCGGCCGGCGATGTGGTCACTGCCATCTACGAAGTGCGAGGCGCGTCCGCGAAACCGGTTCCGCGGCAACTGATGATCGTGAGCATCATCTCGAGCAAGCAGCAATTGTTAGCCAGCAGCGAGGTGGTCGATCACGGGGAAAAGTTTACCGAAGCCACGTCGAACTTTCACCTGGTGGTGGCGGCGGCGCGGCTTGGAATGATTGTCCGTGAGGAGGGTCCCGTTTCCGCGGGAGACTTGGATCAGATTCATTCCTGGATCTCAACTAGCGCCGGCGACAAACAACAGGAGCTCGATCAATTAGTGACCAAGGTCAAAGCGACGGCGCGACTCTAAGTGTCTGGCTAACGACTAAACAGGATCGCGCACGAAAAGGCGCACCTCGTCCGCTCCCGGCGTTACTTGAATCAGGCGCTCGAACTCGAAGCCGAGCTTGTTCAGCAGGCGACCGGCGGATTCGTTCCCGACGGCGCTGATGGCGACGAGTCGTTTGAGCTGCAAGCGAGTCTGCGCGCGATCGACCACAGCGGCGGCGGACTCGTAGGCGTAACCGGCACCCCAGGCTTCCGGCAAAAAAGCGAAGCCGAGATCGACATCATCCAGAGTATCGCGTTTGACCAGTCCGGAAATTCCAATCGCGCCGGGAGCATCCCTTCGTTCGACGACGTAGAAGCCAAATCCGAACTTCCGGTAGAGGGC
>JBBSEO010000092.1:0-8385 GCA_038239645.1 Chthoniobacterales bacterium
ACATTTCGGGCTCGGCTTCGGCACGGGCGCGCACGCGCCGGACGAATATTACGTGATCGAGTCGAGTAATCCGAAGGTGCAGGGGTTCGACGGCGCAACGATGTCATTCGTCGATTACCTCTACCAGATGGCGAAGTAGAGAATGAAGACGCGCGGGATTTCCCTTTTGTCCGTGCTCGCGCCGCTGCTCGCGAGCCAGGCGGGGCCTCAGGTCGGGAACTATCGGCAAACCGATGTCGCGAAAGACGAGGTGCGGGAAGCCCGCCGTCTTTGCCGTGAAAGGGGAGAGCGCGAAGGACGATTCTCCGCTGCGACTAACGACAATTGTTTCGGCAGAGAAGCAGGTGGTGTTGACCGGCTCGACCAGATGGCGAAATAGGAAAGATATTTATGCCTGAGCCTTCTGTCACCGCCGGGATGAAGGCGGGCGGCTTTTACGACGTTCACTCGGAGTATCAGCGCCGCGTGATCGACGCGGGCGTGAAAAGTATCCGGGAAATGGTCGACTCCCTCGACCTCACGCCGGTGGGATCGGTGGTCACAATAGCGGATTATGGGTGCGGCACGGGCGCGACGACAGCGCGGTCAGTCGGGCTCGCGGCGCAGGCCTTACGCGAGCGTGACCGGAGCCGGACGATTTCTGCGGTTCATTGCGATCAGGTGACGAACGACTTCAATCAGGTTCTGCGGACGGCGCACGAGACCTACGTGCGGGAGGTTGCGGGGCCACTTTTTGTTAGCGCGGTGGGTGGCTCTTTTTTCGAGCAGCTGACCCCGACCGGCTCGGTCCACCTTGGGATGTGCTCGAATGCCGCCCACTGGTTTCGACGGCAACCGGAAATGGAAATGCCGGCGGGAATGTATTTCAGCGCGGCGCGGGGCGAGGCGAGACAGCAACTGGCGCGAATGGCGGCGGAGGATTGGGTCGCGTTTCTGCGCGCTCGCGGCGCCGAAATTTTATCCGGCGGACGAATGCTGGTGCAGGGGATCGCGACGGTGAAGGAGGGCGAGGTTTCAGCGGAGGGCCTGCTCCGGTTAATGTGGGAGGTCGGGCGAACGATGGCGAAAGATGGGCTACTATTGCCGCTCCGAAAGCGAGGCGACCGAGCCGATGCAAAATGGCGGCCCGCTCGCCAGCGTCTTTGCCGTGCAAAAGGTCGAGATCGGAGAAGTGGCGAATCCATACTGGGAATCGTTTGATCAATCTGGCGACGCCGTTGCCTACGCCAAATCCTACACCGCGTTTGTGCGCGCCTTCGCCGAGTCAACTTTGTCGCAGCACTTGTTTGTGGGCGGCGCCCGGCCGGCGGAAGAGCTGAACTCCGAGTTTTCCCAACGCCTGGAAGCGGCGATCGCGAAGAATCCTAAACAAGGTCGTTATCGCGCCTGGATTTTGCGGCTCATCTTGGCGCGAAAATGAATTTACGTGTCGTTAAGGTGGTCGCGCCGGAGATTTTCGCTCCCCTGGTTTGCGGGTCGTGCTAAAGGTGGCGACAAGGTGAGAATCAATTCCGTCGCATTCCCGGGTCGGCCACGGTGCGTCATTCCTCTCGTTTTCGGCTTGCTCGGATTTGTCCCGATGGCCGGGGCGGAAATGTCGCTGACGACAAGATTGACCGAGATCGCGGACAACACGCCGGGCCGCATTGGGGTGGCGGCGACTTCGTTGGAGACCGGCGAAACGGCGGCGGTGCGGGGCGACGAGCATTTCCCGATGCAGAGCGTCTACAAGTTGCCGATTGCTATGGCCATTCTGGCCAAGGTCGATCGCGGCGAGCTCGCGCTGACGCAAATGGTGCATGTGGCGAAAGAGGATTTGATTCCGACCACGATGTTCAGCGCTCTGCGCGATGCGCATCCCGAGGCCGAGATCGATGTCTCGTTAGCGGACCTGCTCGCCAAGACGATCATCGAAAGCGATGGAACGACTTCCGATGTCCTGATGCGGGTGGCAGGAGGAGCGAAGGCGATCGAAGATTATCTGCGCGGGCTCGGGATCGAAGGGATCGCAATCGCGACGACGGAAAAGACAATGGGTTTGGATGCCAAGGCGCAGTATCGAAACTGGGGAACGCCCAGCGCCTATATCCAGTTGCTCCGAATTCTCGCGGAAGGCCGCGCCTTGAGCGACGCGTCGCAAAGTTACCTGCTCGATCTGATGACGAAGAGCACTACCGGCCCGAAGCGAATCCGGGGCGTGCTTCCGGCCGAGGCGAAGATTGCGCACAAGACGGGCTCATCCGGCACGCACGATGGCATGACTGCAGCCACGAACGACGTGGGAATTGTGTCGATGCCGAACGGACAGCGTTTTGCGATCGCAGTTTTCGTTTCGGACTCGCCCGCGGACGAAACGACGCGTGAAGGAACGATCGCGCAGCTGGCGCGTGTAGTCTGGGATCATTGGCAGAACGCGGTGCCGGAGGCAGAAACGCAGCGGGAACAGGATGAATACACCCAGTATGAATTGCTCGCGCCCGAAACGGCGTCGTTCAAGATCACCTACGAGGTTACGGCGACAACTGTTGGTGCGAAGTTGTTCTGGAATCCGATCCGGAAAGGCAGCACCGCGAGCGACGAGGCGGTCTTCGATGTGATGACGGGTGGGCCGTTGAAGTTCGTGCAGGTGAGCGGGACACAGGCCAAGGCGCACGGATTAAGCGAAGCTGACGCCGCCAGTGATTACATCGAGGTCGAACTGGCGCGACCGGTTCCGCCAGAGGGCGGGCAGGCGCGACTAAGAATCGTTAAGACCTACAAGGATGAGAAGAGTTATCGAGGTGAAGGCGACACCATTGTGTTCGATCGGCTGCTCGGGATTCGACGGAACGCGATTGTGCTGCCGCCGGGTTTCAGACTGACGGAGTGCAATGTGCCGTCGCAGATTTTGTCCGAAGCGGACGGCCGGATTCGAGTGGCGTTCATGCATCAGGCGCCGGGCCAGGCGGCGCTGATCCTGAAGGCGAGGCCGGGCGCGCGAACGGATGAGACGGCGAAGGCAGCGGTGTTGGCCGAAGCTCGAAGCTGGGAGCCGCCGCCGAAAGAGGGTCCGACGGAAAAGGAGCGGCTAACCGAGCGGGCGCACCAGGACCGCGACATCGTTTATTTTTTGCAGCAGCCGGAGACGCACGCATTCAAGCTTTATCACGATTACACGGAGTCGCGGGAGGGAATAGACAAGTATCTCAACGTTGTCCGCCCGGGCAGCAAAGTTTCCGACCCGTCGGGAAGAATTCTCGATACGGGCGAGCCGCTGAAGGTGGAAGTAACGACTGGGGCAGACTTGAAAGATACGGGCGAGGAGAAGATCGGGCCGGAGCAACAGGTCGTTATTTTTCGCTTTCCGGCGATCAAGAAAGGTGAGTCGCGCCGGTTGCGGATGAGCGAAACCTACACGGCCCCGCAAGGCTACGGTGTGCAGGGAAGCGATTTGGTCTTTGATCGCAGCTTTGGTCGGGCGCGAAACGCGGTCGTCCTGCCGCCGGGATGGTATCTGACCTGGCTCTCGATTCCCGGCGTGATCAGTCAGACTGCTGACGGTCTAACGAGAATTGATTGGATGAACGGGAGGCCCGATAACATCAGCGTCCTGCTGAAGGCGAGGAAGGTGGCGGAGAAGAAAGGGTAGGCGCCTATTCGCGGCCGTCAGCGAGCAAAGGCGTGGGCCCAGCTAACGGATTGGCTGCGAGCGCAACGAGTGGAAAATACTTCGCGGCCACGGAGTTCTCGTTCTTACTCGCCCGGGTGGAATTTTTCGCCGTGCGATCGGCCGGAGGGACCACTTTCACCATCATGTATTGCGGATGGCCTTTTTCCCAGGCTTTCGCTTCCCTCTTGGTTTCGAAATAACGATCGATCACGACCGCGCTGCGTTGCGCGGAATTGCGGGCGCAACTGCGGGCCGCGCGCCGGCTGACGACCGCCGGACCCGTGTCCACGGCCACGAGTTCGTCCCCACCGACAATAACCTTGCTACCATACGGAATTTTATGCGGGTCGACGGCGCAATTGCCGTTACAGAGCCTCGTGCCCTTCCAACTGCCGCGCGCGCTGGCTTCACCCCGCCAATAAACGGTGACTCGCGCCACGACGTTCTGGTCTTTCGCGACGGTCGCGCCGGACGCGACCGATATGCCGACGATGAGGAAGGAGAGGACAGCGAGTTTCGCTAAGGCGCGGGAGCGCGCGGCCTGGCATGCTGCGTGAAAAGGTCCAAAAACTCGCGCCGGTGCATTGACTCTCACGAGATAGTAATCGGAAAGCGTTGCGGCTGAGGCCGTAATCATGAAAAGCGGAGAATTTTTGAAAGCTATAGAAATTATCAATTTAAGGGCAAAAAACGCCTTGCGAGGCCCAGATATTGCACTATTAAAGCCGTCCCGAATGAAAAAGCTCCTGCACCTCACCCTGCTAGCGACGGGAGCTTCCGCGCTCCTCGCTCCAGCGACGGCGTGCGCGCTGGCGATGACGCCCAAGACGGCGCCGGCAGCGTTCTCGGCGGCGGTGAAAGCACCGAAGTTCACTTTCAAGGATGGCACCAGCAAGCCGATGCAGGTTGACGTGATTGATTCCTACGCTCGGGACAAGATTACTCGTCCGCTGGCGAAGGTTGATCGTTCGATCGATCCGCGCCTGATGCGTGCGGCCACGATTGCGCAGGAGCGAGCCCACGCTCATTCCCGGCGGATGTGCTGGCACGCGGTGAAAGAGGCGTTGGTGGCATCGGGCGTCGTCGAATCCCGGCCGAAGAGCGAGTTCGCGAAGGAAGCGGGCCGCGAACTGGTGCAGAACTACGGCTTCAAGAGATTGAATGTGAGCGATCCGTATCAGGCGCCGGTGGGTTCTGTCCTGGTTTACAATGCCAGCCGTTCAGCCGGTCACGTCGAGATTCGGACGAAAGATGGTTTTGTGAGCGATTTCCGCTCGAAAACTCCTTCGCACCGCCCGTTGCTCGGCGTTTACGCAAAGTCGTAGGTCGCCTTTCTGGCCGCCATCAGGGTTGCCGCCAGGCACTCGTTGCCTTCGCCTGCGACAAAGCATTTTGCCTGCGACCCAACCAGACCGCGACTACGCCCCAAATCGCGGTCAAAGGCACGGCAACCCACGAGATCTGGACCAGGCCGAGGCCGAGCCAATGGAGCAGGGCGTAGCTCCAGGCGCCGATCTGATCGCTTAGCCGATAGATGAATGTGTCGATGAAGCTCTTGGCCTTGTATTTGTCTTCGCGGCTCAGGACGGTGAAGAGAACCTCACGCGCTGGTCGCGTGATGGCGAAATTTCCCGCGCGACGCGCCACCTGAAAAGCGGCGAGTAGGCCGATGACCGGCATCCAACCGATCGAGATGAAGCCGATCATGCTGAGAACGGGCAAAAATGCGAGCGTGGCCCCGATGCCGAACCATTTGATCAGGCGTCCGGTGAAGAAGATTTGAATGAGCGCGGTCAGCGAGTTTACCCAGATGTCGATATGCGCGAAGAAGGCCGTGCGCGCCGCGCGATCGTGGAACGTCTGGGCGGAGAGATCGGCTTGCTGGAAATAGAGAAACGTCGTGGTGATGGCGTAGAGGAACATGAACGCCGTGATCAAAAGGAGGTACGGCGAACGGATGACGTGTGAAAACCCCGCGACGATACCGCCGCCGACTGGCTGTTCGTCTTTCGCGATGGTTGACGGCTGAACGTCATCGCCCGACTCGGTTTTGCGAGAGTGGAAATCGGCCGGGAAAATTCTAACAAAAAAAGCGGCCGCTTCGAGCAGCACGGCCGAGGCCATGAGCAAATTCCCGGCACCGACTTTTTTCACGAGCGACCCGGTGATGAGCGCACCGAGAATTCCGCCAAGTTGCCCGCCGACACTGATGAAGCCGAACAATCGTTTGCCCTGGTTCGTGGTGAAGACATCGGTCATGAACGCCCAGAAAACGGTGACGACGAAAACATTAAAAACGCTAACCCAGGTGAAGAAGGCAACGCCGACCCAGAACTGCGCCGCGGGCGAGGCGAGACGCATCGCGAAATAAAAGAGCGCGAGGTTGAAAACGAAGAAGTGGTAGGCGAGCGGAATGAATCTTCGTCGCGACATCCGTGAGACGATCGCGGCGAAGAGCGCGTTCGCGATGATCATCACGATCATCGTGCCGGTAAACATCCACGACAGTTTCTCGACCCCATTCGCCGCGCCGATGTCGTCGCGAATCGGCTTGACTACGTAATAACTGCCGAGAACGGCGAAGTTAAAAAAGAAGGCGAGGAAAAGCGCGCGCCGCTCTTCCGGTTTGCACTCGACAATTTTTGCCAGAAAGCGCCACGGCATTTTTCTATCTAATCAAAAATTTCGTCGCGCGAAGTGCTCTTCTTTTCCGGCGGCCGGAAATGAAGCGCGGCAGCCCGCGGATTCTTCGCTGTCTGTCCAACGAAGTTTCCGCTGACGCGAAATTATTTTTTCGCGTGCCAGTTCGCGAGCACTTCCTTCTCGCGCTCGGCGGTGAGGCCGGCGCGAAGTTTTGCCTGCCGTTCGGCTGGGCGGGATTCGAACCAGGCCAGCGTGTCGCGCGCGGTGAGATCGAGCGGGCGAAAAGTGAGCCCGGCACCAAGCGCGCGTTTGTTGCTGGTGCGTGCCAAACCGCCCTCTTCCCCGCGAGGCGGCACCCAGACCGGCATATCCGACCACGGGGCGACCTTCTCTTGGTCGAGAAAATCGGCGTCGACCCAGGTAAAGTTGGCGCTGGGCGCGGCGAGGGCGCTTTTGATCCCGTCGAGCATTTCGCTGATCGTGAGTTCGCTGGCGGGACCGGTCGCGTTGTAAATCCCGGGTGCTCCACTTTCGGCCATCCGCACCGTCCATTCGGCCAGATCACGCCCATCGATGATTTGCACCGGATCGGACTTCGCTCCGGGCGCGAGAACTTCTCCGCCCCGATGAATTCGCACTGGCCAATAGGTGAAGCGATCGGTCTCGTCGCCGGGGCCAACGATCAATCCGGGACGAATGATGATCGCTTTCCCGGGAAATGATTTCTCTGCTTCCGCTTCCGAGAGTGCTTTCAGCGGACCGTAGAGTTTGAAGCCGGAAGCTTTGACCGCTTCGATCGTTTCCTTGTAGGGATCGGCACCTTCATATTTAGCGACCGGCGCCGATTCATCGGCGGGTTTGCTGGCGTCGCCGTAAACCGAAATGGTCGAGGTGAAAATGTAGCGGTCGACGTTGCCCTTCAGGACGGCAGCGGCATCGCGCACCCACGACGGCAGCATCGTCGGGTTATCAAGACAAACGTCCCATTGCTTTCCTTTCAACGCGTCGAGCTGGCCATTGCGGTCGCCCACGAGCTGCTCCACGCCCTCCGGCAACTCGCCCTTGTGCGTCTTTCCGCGATTAAAAACAGTCACGTGATGACCGCGCTCGACGGCGTACTTCACCTGGTAGGGCCCGGTAAAGCCAGTGCCGCCCAGGATGAGAATCCGGAGCGGCTTTGGCTTTTCCTGAGCGAAGGAGAATTGGGGCGCGAGCGCGGCGCTGCTGGCGGCAACGCTGGAAAGGTGAACGAATTTTCGACGAGTCATCATCGCGCTTTAAATCACGCCGTGAACAAACAGGCGAGCGCGAGGAGAAAAATGACCAGAATCGGGCTGAGCTTCATGCGTCGCCAGCTCCTTTAGCAACGGCGATGCCAGCAGGGCTCAACTCGGCCCGTTTTCCCTCGTGAAAATTGCTTTCGCACGAGGTGATTAACGGCGCTCCTGCATGCCGTTGCTGGGAAAAATCGGTTCCGTTTTCGGGACGAATTTCGGGTGCCTTTTCACGCGCCGAATGCGTATCAAAGAAGGAATGAACCGACGAACGGCTACGAAAGTGATTGGGGGAACCATGGCGACCCTCGGGCTCGGCGTGCGGGCCGGCTGGGCCGAGAGTAATACGATGTTGGAACGGACAATTCCCTCGAGCGGCGAAAAGATTCCCGTGATCGGCCTGGGAACGTCGCGCACGTTCGACGTCGGCCCCAGCGAGCGAAAACCGCTGGGGGAAGTCTTGCAGGCGTTCGTCCGCGGCGGCGGGCGCGTGGTCGATTCCTCGCCCATGTATGGCCGCGCGGAGGAAACGATCGGCGAACTTTGCGCGGAGCTGAATCTGCGCGACTCGCTTTTTTTCGCGACGAAAGTCTGGACCCGCGGACGCGAAGCCGGGGTGCAATCGATGGGGCGCTCGTTTCAGTTTCTGCGGACGAAGAAGATCGACCTCATGCAGGTGCATAACCTCGTCGATTTCGAGACGCAGTTGGCGACGATTCGGGCCTGGAAGGAGGAGGGACGCATCCGTTATTTCGGCGTGACCCACTATGAAGAGAGCGCCTTTCCGGATTTGGAGAGAGTGCTGCGCCGCGAAAAACT
>JBBSEO010000093.1:0-8273 GCA_038239645.1 Chthoniobacterales bacterium
CTTTCGGCGCAAAAGCTCGCCTGTGGAAGCGACCGCGGCGTGGTCGACCGCGCCATCGCCGGAACGGCGGCGCCCAAGCCACTCACCACTACGGGAGCCTATCGCGACGCCATGCGCCCTCTGCCTGAGGCCGAGCAAACCCTCGCCTATCTGGACCTCGGAGCGCTTTACCAGCGCTTCGACACTTTTGTCCGGCCCATCCTGCAAATGACGTCGGCGCTCGCGCCCGGCGTTAATAACACCATCGACGCCGGCAAATTACCCCCGGCCGAAGTGGTCGCCCGACACCTTACGCCCTGCGCCTTGGTCCGGAGGTATGTCCACGGAGGTTACCGCACGGAATCGATCGGCTCGGTGACGTTCGGACAGGCGATCGGACTTCCGGTCGCGGCATTCTTCGCTGCGCAACATTTGCGCGATTTCTCCTCGCGGCCGACGGGCGCCACGCCGGTGCCGCCGCCGGCAAGCCTAAGCCCCGTGCCCGCGCCGGGCGCAACGGTAGCGCGGACTCCCTGATCGCGCCAAAAAGGCACATCATGTCGAGCCGCCCCTCCACAGGAGAATTCTGCTGCGGAAACGCCGTGATGTGATACACTACGGGCTCTATGGCTATCCTTAAGAAAAATGCATTTTCCCGTCGGGTTCCTGATCTTGTCACGGAGGAACTCGTCGCGGTGCTCTCACGCCGGGCGTCGTTCGAGTTCAAGCAGCTCTTCGACATCGTGCACGAGAATCTCCGTGCTCGCAATGCGGCCAGCGGGGGTGAGGAAATGCTGCGCCTGCGCGCCTACGAGAAACTACAGAATCTCGTTGCGCGTGGAGCGGTCAAAAAGAACGGCAAGAAATACAAGGGATTGCCTTCCGCACTCGCGACCGCCATTGCACCGCAGAATGGGCACATTCCCGTTCGCGCCGCCATCGTACAATAGCTGCACCGCGCGCGAGAAGAAGCGCATGCTGCGAGAGTATCTCCCGATCCTGCTCCAGATCATCGTCGCGGTCGGCTTTGCCGCCTCGGCGCTGGCCGTTAGCATGCTTCTGGGCAAGGTAGGGCGCCGCTCGGCCACGAAAGACTCCGCCTACGAATGCGGGATGGTGCCTCAAGGCGAAGCCCAGCCCCGCTTCAGCGTGAAGTTTTATCTCGTCGCGATGCTCTTCATTCTTTTCGACCTCGAAATCGTCTTCATGTATCCGTGGGCCGTCGTTTATCGCGACGCGATCAAGCACAGTTCCGTCATCTTCTGGAGCATGCTCAGTTTCGTTTCGATCCTGATGGTCGGTTACATTTATGCGCTGCGAAAAGGCGTCCTGGATTGGAAATAATAACGGCGCTTGCGCCCTTTCCGCATCCCGCCTAAAAGCAATATCTCTCGATGATCCACCACCTTTCGCTCTACCAGCTCAAACCGGAAGTGACCCCGGCCCGCGTGGAAGAGATAATGATGAACGCGCGGATGCAATTGTTGAAGATTCCGGAAGTGCTCGCGATCAAATGCGGCAAGCGGATCAATTCCGAGATGGAATGGCCGTTTTTCATCGCGATCGATTTCGAGTCGATGGATAAGCAGGCGATGTTTCGCGAAGATCCAGTCTACGTGAAGTTTGAAGCGGAGATCATCCGGCCAAACGTCGCCAAGACGCAGGTCCTGAACTTCGAAATGGATCCGGGCAAAGACGTCCGCTTTTCCTAGCGAACCTCCGCGTCGCCCGCGAGGCCCAAGCCGAAACGAAAGTCGCTGTCCCTGCCGCGCAGGCCGCGTTTAGTGGGGCGATGCGGCTCGGTTATCTCTATTCGCGCTACCCGGTCCTCTCCCAGACTTTTTGCGACACGGAAATGCTCGAGCTCGAACGCCGCGGGCACGAGATCGTGCTCGCTTCGCTTTACCCGCCGAAGACAGCGGTGCGGCACGAATATCTGGCGAAATTGCGCGCGGCGATTCATTACGCGCCCGATTCACCGGCGCTCGAGCGCAGAGCGCGGAAGGCGAAACGGGAGGGGCGATGGCCGGAAAAGCTGATCGCGGCTCACGCGAAGAAATACGGCCCGGCCTACAAAGCGGCCCTGCGCGCACGTAACGCCTTCTTCTTCGTCGATCTCTTTGAGCGCGAAAAGATCCGGCACATCCATGTCCATTTCGCGAATCGCGCCGCTCACACCGCCCTGTTCGTCAAAGAGATCAGCGGAATTCCCTTCAGTATCACCGCCCACGGTCAGGATTTTCTGAGTGACCTCGGAAGCCTGGAACTCCTGCGCGAGATTTGCGCGGGGGCCGAATTCATTGGCGCGGAAACAGATTGGAGTCGTGATCTGCTGGCGCGCCATTGCCCGGACTCGGCCTCAAAGATCTTTCGGGTCTACAATGGGATCGATCTCACCCGCTATCCTTTGCCGAAAGACGATCTGCCATCGGTGCCGGTCACCTTTCTCAGCGTGGGCCGTCTCGTTCCCTTCAAAGGTTTCGACGCGTTGCTGAAGGCTTGCGCCCTTTTGCGCGATCGAGGCGTTTCGTTTCGACTCGAAATTATTGGCGATGGACCGTTGCGCGAAGAACTCGGAAAAACCGCAAGCGAAAACAGTTTGAAAGAATTCGTCACGTTCGCGGGCGAGCGCGCGCAAGCCGAAGTATTGACCGCGTTGCAGCGCTGCGACGTTTTCGTGCTCGCCGCGCGCGTAGACGAGCTTGGGGCGAGTGATGTTTTTCCGACTGTCATCGCGGAAGCGATGGCGTCCGCGCGCGCGGTCATTTCCACCACCGTCGCTGGAATTCCCGAACTGGTGGCCGAAAACGTCACCGGCTTACTCGTTCATCCGGCCGATATCCCAGCCCTGGCCGCGGCGATGGCCACGATGGCCAATGATCGCAAACAACGCCGCGCCTTTGGCCGCGCCGGTCGGGAGCGGATCGAGCAAAACTTCGCCATCGCGGAAACGATCGCTCCCCTCCTCCAACGTTTTGACCAGAGCGCCGCGCGTTCTCATTGACCGCGCGCCCGAATCTGGCAGGAATGAAGCGATGACGAAAAAAGCGATCCTGCTCGCCGGTGGCGCCGGCACCCGTCTTTACCCGCTGACGCAAATCGTCTGCAAGCAACTTCTGCCCGTCTACGACAAGCCGATGATTTGTTACCCGCTCGCGACCTTAATGCTCGGCGGGCTCCGCGATATTCTTATCATTTCTACGCCGAAGGACGTTCCGATGTTGCGCGACTACCTCGGCGACGGGTCTCAGATCGGGATCAACTTGCAGTTCGCGGAGCAGCCCAAGCCGGAGGGCATCGCGCAGGCGTTCCTGATCGGCGCCGATTTTATCGGCGATGACGGAGCGTCCCTCATCCTCGGCGACAATCTTTTCTACGGGAAACTCGATTTCTACCGCGAAGCCCTGAGTCGCGAAACCGGCGCTACTATTTTTGGTTACCAGGTCCGCGATCCGGAACGATACGGCGTGGTCGAATTCGACGAGACCGGCAAAGCGATCAGCCTCGAGGAAAAACCGAAGAAGCCGCGCAGCACCTTTGCTGTCCCTGGCCTCTACGTCTTTGATCGCGACGTGGTGGAGATCACTCGCGGATTGAAACCATCCGCCCGCGGCGAAATAGAGATCACCGATTTGAACCTTCGCTACATGGAGCGCGGTCAATTACATGTGAAACCGCTCGGCCGCGGCATCGCCTGGCTTGATACCGGCACGCCGACGAGCCTGCTCGAGGCGGGTAACTACATCGCCACGATCGAGCACCGGCAGGGTTTGAAGATCGCTTGTCTCGAGGAGATCGCGCTCCGCATGGGTTTCATCGACCGCACGCAACTCGACCAACTAATCGTGCGGTTACCCCAAGGCGATTACCGCGAGTATATCCAGCGGGTGGCGCAGGAGAAACTCTAACGACTTTTAGCCAGGCGATTGGCGTCGGAGATCAAACGGGTGATCGCATCCGGCCCGGTCGCTTCATAATAGCCGCGGATCTCGCCGCGGCGATCGACCAGGATCATGCGCGTGCTGTGCACCGGATCGCCCCGATCGCCTCCGTCCGGTGACGCCGGCAGTTTAAATCCGGTGACGGAGAGGTGGTATATTTCCTCCTTCGCTCCGGTCAAAAAATCCCAGCGACCCGGCTGCGCCTTTAGTTCCTTCGCATAACCACGCAACACCTCCGGTGTGTCCTTTGTTGGATCGACCGAGATGGAGACGAAATGCACGTCGGTGTCGCGCAACGGTTTCTGCATCTCGCTCATGCGACTGCTCACCATGGGACAGGGGCCAGGGCAGGTCGTGTAGATAAAATCCGCGATCCAGACTTTCCCGGCAAGATCAGCGGAACCGAATGTCCTGCCATCCTGATTCGTCAGCTGAAAGGCCGGCGCCGGTCCGTAATCATCGACCACTCGATCGGCCATGCGCCGGACTTCGAATTGTCGCAGCGCGAACAAACCGGCCGCAATCACGAGCGGGAAAAGCAGCAGGAATAAATTCCAACTGCGAGATTTCCCATCATTCCGAGCCGAGGGAGTGGCTACGGTCGCATCGCTCATTTTGTCAGCATCAATGCGAGCAGAAGTAACGGCAAATAAATGATGGAGGTCAGGAAAAGCCGGCGCGCGTTTTGCCGGGTGCCCTCGCGATGAAACCGCATCGCCATCCAGACAAACACCCCGCCGAGGAGCAATTCTGCGCCGAGATAGATGGGATGCACCATGCTGATGAAAGCGGGGAATCCCGCGACAATCAGGAGCAGGACGGAGAACAATACCGCCTGGCTCGCGCTGCGCCGGCCGCTTTCGTCATCGCCCGAAATCATGCGGAACCCCGCACTCTCGTAATCCTGGCGATAGAGCCAGGCGATCGCGAAAAAGTGCGGCATTTGCCAGACGAATAGAATGATGAAAAGCGTCCAGGCGCCAAAGTCTGCGCTCCCGCGCGCGGCCGCCCAACCAATGACCGGTGGCAGCGCGCCGGGGATGGCGCCCACGAGCGTATTCATACTCGTAAAACGTTTCAGCGGCGTGTAGCCGAGGACGTAAATCAGCACCGTCAGTGCGGCCAGAATCGCGGCGAGATTGTTCGTGGCCAAGGCCAGCCAGAGGACGCCGGCGACAGCGCAAACCAAGCCCAGTCCGAGTGCGAGCCACGGCGTCATCCGTCCCGCCGGCACCGGACGTTCTCGCGTTCGATCCATCCGCGCGTCGAGATCACGCTCCCACCATTGGTTCAACGCCGAAGCTCCGGCCGCGGCCAGAGCGGTGCCGAAAAGTGTCTGCATCAGGCCAGACCAGTTCAGCGGTCCGCGCGACGCGCAAAAATAGCCTACGCCGGTCGTGACGAGAACGAGCAAGGTCAGGCGCGCCTTGAACAAATCGGAAAGATCGGAAAAGCGACTATTAGACGGGACGATCGAAGCTGCCGATTTCATGCCGCGATTGGGCCCGGATCAAGACGTCGCGATTTGAAATCATAAGCGGGCATCCGCTCCGCGAGGCGCCAGGCCAACGCACAGTTGACGACCCCAAGGCCCAACATGGTAGCGCCGACGGCGACGTGCGCGGTCGCGATGTCTGCGGCCTTGTTGCTCCAGATCATCCACGCTCCTAACGAGATCTGCACAATCACGCCAATCAGCCAGGCGGTCGATAGGCCGCGCAGCGGAGAAATGTTAGCCCGATGGGCAAAGCCAAAGAAGGCCACGACTCCAACCATCACCAGCAAAGCCCCGAAACGATGGGCCATCTGCAGCCAGATTTGTCCAGCCGAGATATCGGAGAGCGCGATCGCGTCGCGTTCCCTGTTGATCTTCGCGAGGGCGGTCGCGCTCGTATCAGGGACCCAGTGGCCGTAGGCCGTCGGAAAATCAGTGATGGCCAGGTCACGATGTTGATGGCGCATCGTCGCGCCGAGCGCGAGCTGGAGATAAACGAGTAGCGTGGTGATGAGAGCGCAGAGACGAAGCGCGGGGGCCAGCGGGGTGGACGGAAGGCGCGCTTGAAAATTGAACCAGGTCCGCGAAGTGAGAAGCGCGATCAGAACCAGCAGACCGAGGAAAGCCTGCGCCAAGCAAGCGTGAAAGATGCCGATCTCATCCTTCAACATCGTCACGCGCAGGCCACCGAGAATGCCTTGCAGGATGACCGCGCCAACGGCGACCGCGCCGAGAATCCTGATCCCGCGGGACACCGGCGCGCGCCAAAGCCAGCCCGCGAGCACAAGGGTGAGAAGCCCGACAGTGGAAGCAACCAGTCGATGGGTGTGCTCAAAGAAAATCCCGCCGACCCATTTGGAGGCGGGAAATAGAAACATGTTGTAACCGAATGTGGTCGGCCAATCTGGCACGGCCAGGCCGGCGTTCTTGCTCGTGACCATCCCACCGCTGCAGACGAGCAGCAGCGTGCAGCTCGCCACGAACCAGGCAAAAAAATTCAACCCAGTCGTGCGCTGCACAACCCCTTTCTCCATGCCGGCGCTTCGCATCGCGAAGCAACTAAAGGGGGCTCGGAGAAGTCTGATTCCCCGCAGGCGGCGCGGACTGATTGTTCAAGTTCGGCGCTCCCGGAGGCGGGATCGTTCCCGGGGTCGGGCCCGGTGGCGGCTCGCCCGGCGGACGCTGGGTCGGTGGCGGTGCGCTCTGCGGCGCGGCCAACTCTGCCCGTTCCTTCAACCAGGCCTGGTAATCCGCCGGCGTATCGACCACGAGCATTCCTTTCATGCTGTAATGCCCGAGACCGCAAAGTTGTCCGCAAACAACTTCGTAGGTTCCGGTCGTGATCGGTTTAAACCACATCGGAATGATGGATCCGGGAATCGCATCCTGCGCAATTCGCATGTTCGGCAGCGCGAAATTGTGGATTACATCCTTGGATGAGAGCTCGATAATCACGCTTCGATTCACCGGGACGTGCAGCTCGCCCAGAACGACGAGGTCGTCCTTCGCCGCCGCGTCCCGATTATCGAGCCCGACGGGATTAGTATTGCTAACGAGGTCTAGGTCACGCTTGCCAAAGGTGCCGTCGGGGCCGGGCAGATGGAAGTTCCAGTTGAATTGCTGACCGATGGCGTGGACGAGAATCGCATCCTTGGTATCGGGAAAGCGATTAACCCGCTTGGCCCAGAGAGGAATGGCAAAACCGACCAATAGGACAGCCTCGATCAAAACGACCGCGAACTCCAGGTGAGTAGAGATACCACTGCGAACGCCCTCGTGATCGGCCTTCGGATGGCGGGACTGATGAAAGCGAAAGAGGACGTATAAGAAATAGCCGAGCCACCCGAGAAAGAGCGCGCCCATGAACCAGTGACAGAACTCGATGATATGATCGATCTGAAAGCCATGCTCCGAAGCATTAACTGGCTGACCGAGGAGTTGGTTAATGAGTGCGAGCTTAAGCATACTTGGAAAGATCTTCTTCAGCTAACTCCTCGTGGGGCTCCATCGGCGTTCGGCTCATGCGCCAGAGATGCAGGCTGAACATCCCAACTCCCCCCAGCACCGTCATGACAACGAACAGCAGCGCCCAGATGGCCATCGCCAAGTGCTGGATGTTACCCGGTGGAGGTCCGCCGAGCTCGGCGTAGTTCCCGAAACAGGTCGAACAAGCCGAGGCGCAGCCGAACGACGCAAACCAGAGGAGAAGGGCGAAACCAATTTTCGTTTTCATACGATGAGACCGAGTCGTTTCATCTTGCGATAGAACCAGACTCCGTAAATAATCAGGAATAGGGCAACAACGAAGGAAGCGATCGCACCAGTGAGATAGACGGGCGCGCCGAAGGTCAGGTTCACCCAGACACACCAAATCCCGGCGCCCAACGCCAGGAGGGTGGAGAAGGTGATGAGAACTATATGGAAACCTTTGAGCGACATTAGCGGACGACAGGATTATACCAGGCGAGATAGGTCAGCCAAAAAAGCCCGAGAACAAAGAAGCCGGTAAAGATAAGTATTCGGTAGATCAAACGTCTCTCGGCCGATAAGTGCATGAAGATCATCGCGACAAGGCCGGCCTTGAACGCTGCCACGAGCATCGCGACAATAATGTTGCCCTTCATCGAACCGAAGTCCCAATAGGAAAGGGCGACGGTCAACCCCGTGCAGGCAAGCAAGGCGAGCCCGACCATGATATACTTTCGGACATGGGCAGCCACGTGCGCGGCGGTGTGATTATCCGGCGCCAGATGAGGATCTACTACCTCGGGCTGAAGTGAAGGTTCGTTCATGGTTTCCTAGAGCAAGTAGAAGAGCGGAAAGACGAAGATCCAGACCAGATCGACGAAGTGCCAGAA
>JBBSEO010000094.1:0-8182 GCA_038239645.1 Chthoniobacterales bacterium
CGGTTTCCAATTCGAAGTCGAAACTTTTGGACGGTCCATAGCTTGGCGCCTCCGCGTCCGGTGCTTTCGTTTGTCCATACGGACGCTTCACCGCAGCGCCGCTCCCGACGATCGAACTCGCCCGTCCGTGATACGCCACCGGCAGCCATTTCCAATTCGGCATCAGGGCGTTTTCCGGACCGCGCAACATTGTGCCGACGTTGTGGGCGTGGTGATAGCTGGAATAAAAATCGGTGTAATCGCCGATTTTCGCCGGCAATTCCATCGTGATTTCGCTTTGTCGATGGAAGACGCGCCCGCGTAATTCCTCGTTGTCGCGCAGCGTCGGCGTTTCCGCCGCGAGAAGATCCTGCAAAATTGCCCGCGTCTTTTTCCACGCCGGGCGGCCGAGCGCCATGAAATTGTTGAGTGCTGTTTTAGCGAAAACTTTCGGTTGTTCGCCGAACACGCCCGTTTCTTCGAGCGCGGCGAGATCGACCACCATTTCGCCCAATGCAACTCCAACGCGGGCTTCGCCCCGCGCGGGTTTGAAGATCCCGAAAGGCAGATTCTGAATCGGGAAATGTGAGTCGGGCGCTGTCTCGATGAAGGAACGCATGCCGCGCAGTGTAGAGTCGGAGCGCCGACCCGCGCTAGAGAAGATTCATCGCCCGCAGATCGTCGCGGGGCTCGTCGAAGCTGCAGCTGCCGAATGACGTGACGCGCTTGCGCGCGGCGTCGATTTCCCCGGCGGAAATCGACCAGTCGCGCCAGGTAAAGGTGACGTCGTCGAACACAAAAGAAGATTGATCTTCGTCCTCGAGCATTTCGGCAATCCGCCGTTGATCCCACTGATGTTTGAAGGTCAGGACCCCGGCGCCGAGGACATTCAGAAATCCGTGCATCTTGGTTTTGACCTCGTCCCGGAACATTCTCACCGGGTGATGCAATCCGGCGGTAAATTTTACCGGAAGGCGGTGGCGCTGCGACAAGGCCAAGACGAGAGCGATTTGGTCCGAATTCGGAAATGCCTCCGCGGTCACGCCGCCGGTGCGAAGTTTGAATCCGAAAGTTTTGCTCCGCTCGGAGAGTAATGGGATCGCTTGTTCCGCTTGCCCGGATGTTGTCTCCCAGAACGCACGGACTGGAAGATCGCGCAGGGAATCACTCGCGGACGAAATCATCCCGGCGTCGAAGTCCCCTGGCAAAGCCATCTCCAACTGCAAAACTTCAAGCGTAGTTCCCCCGATCGAACGCAGGGTGCCGGCGAGCTTCTGCAACTCATCGAGAAATTGCGTGGCGTTTTCAGTTTTTGGCCCGAGCGCGGAAATAACGAACGGCGCTGGCCGACTCAGCGATGAACAAAATTCCCTGGCTTCGGCAATCTTTGCCGTGGGAAGGACGAAACCGCCAAGCATCCACGATTCATCAGTTTCGAGATCGCGCGCGAAAGTCTGGAGCGCGGGCTTGAGTGCGAGCGACGCCGGTGGAAAAAGGCCGGCGTAATCGATCGCATGCGCCATGAGTGCGCGCAGGGCGGGAGATGAGGCCATCGGCATACTAAAGAAGGCGCGGCGAAAAGGCGCAACGCGCATTCCGCTTCGCCCCGGGCAGAATCAGTTGCGCGCCAGCCTTATCCTCGAACGCCCGCTGCTCATCGTGATCGGTCAGACCCCAGCACGGCTCCACGCAGAAAAACGCGCCACCGTCAGACCACAGGGTGAAATAGGGCGCATCACCCAGGTCAATCTGCACCTCCCGCGCGCTGGCGCGATCGCGAAAGATATAGCCGCCGCCTCGTTCGTGCATTCGTTCGATAATGTATGAGCCCGGCAACTTCTCACGCGCGAAGGGCATCAGGCCACCGCCGAACTCGATCGTTTCGGTTTCTCCCGAAAGATAATTCGTCGGCGAAAAGTGCCGGCGATAAATTCCCGCCGGCATTTCGAATTCGAAACTCTCGAAGCTTTTCGCGGCGAAACCAGGATGCAGCCCAAAGCCGACGTGCGCCGAGAGCTGCGGCTCGTGATTGCAAAATGCAAACTCCGCCTCCACCGCGTCGCCGCGCAAAGCGTAAGTCAGCTCCAGACTGACATTCAACGGATATTCGGACGGCGAAAAGTCCTGCGCCGTCATCGCATAGGTCAGGGACGCGGCCCCGGTTCGCGCCAGCTTCCAGTCCTTCTCCCGCAGGAAGCTGTGGGTGCGTCCACGAATCTCGTGGCCACGGTAAAGCGACCGTTCGTTTTTCAGGCGGTGCAAATAATATCCCATGACCGTGGCGTGGTTCGCCCACCCGCTCGCGGGCACGTCGACCTCGTTGTCGCGATGAAGAAATCCCATCCATTCACCTTCCGGGTTTCGCCGTGCGAGGCTGATCAACTCCGCGCCTCGCCGCGAGACGACGATGCGCAAACCCCCGACTTCCAGATGATCGAGCACGCGTCCGGCGCGCTCCTCTTCGTGATGCGCCATCCCGCGGCTACGGGAAGAGGCCGCGCGTCGCCTTGGCCTTCATCACGCGCTCGACTCCGATGGCCATCGCCGACATGCGGTGCGAAATCTTGTGCGCCTTCGCCCGGCGAATCACTTGGGTGAAGGAATGTTCCATGATGCGGAAAAGTTTGTCCGTCACTTCGGTTTCCGTCCACATGAAGGCCTGCAGTCCCTGCACCCATTCAAAGTAGGAAACGATCACGCCGCCGGCGTTGCAAAGAATATCCGGAATGACGAAGACCTCGTCCCAGCGCTGATCGAGAATCTTGTCGGCCTCTGGTGTGGTCGGGCCATTGGCGCCTTCCGCGAGGATGCGGCACTGCAACTTGGCTGCGTTGCTCTCGTTAATGACGCGATCGACGGCGCACGGTGCCAGGATATCGCATTTCTGCACCAGCATTTCCTTTGGATCGATGTGCGAAGCCTCGTCGAAGCCGCGGAGATTTCCCTTCTTCAAGACGTGCTGGTCGGCGGCTTTGATGTCGATCCCTTTCGGATTGTAGATCGCGGAGTAGGCATCACTGATGCCGACGATTTTGACGCCAGTTTTCAGCGCCAAGGATAACGCGGCCACGGAACCGACATTGCCAAATCCCTGAATGATCGCGGTCGTTTTCTCCGGATCCATCTTCAGCATGTCCATCGCGCGTTCGACCAGATAAACCACGCCACGCCCCGTCGACTCGCGCCGGCCTTCGGTCCCGCCGATTGAAACCGGTTTGCCGGTGACGATTTCGCTGACAGCGTAACCCTGATAAACCGAATACGTATCCATGAACCAGGCCATGACCTGTTCATTCGTTCCCATGTCCGGCCCCATGATGTCCGTGTGCGGGCCGACGAACGGGATCATCTCCTGCATGTAGCGGCGCGAAACCGCCTCAAGTTCATTTCTCGTTAATTTGGAAGGATCGCAGGCGATGCCGCCCTTCGCTCCACCGTAGGGCAAACCGGCCAGCGCGCATTTCCAGCTCATCCACATCGCCAGCGCGGCCGTTTCGCCCATGGAAAGATCGGGCGAAAAACGCGTGCCGCCTTTGGTCGGCCCGAGCGTGAGGTGGTGCTGCACGCGATAGCCTTGAAAAGTCTTCGTGCTCCCATCCTCCATGTGCACCGGCAGCGTCACCGCCAGCGCCCGCTTGGGATACATCAGGCGATCGCGATCGTTCGGATCAATCTGGAGATAGTCGGAGATGACGCGAAATTGCTCGCACGCCATCTTAAAAACGTCGTCGTTGTAAATACCGAGCGTTGTACTCATTCAGGAAGGCGCCGGGAGTCGCGCCGAAGGAAGGTATTTGCGCTGGGCAGCGATGGTCGTCAAATCGAAAGCGCGCGGAGTTGGCGCTGGGGCCGGGCGCGGCTAGAATCGCCCGTGCGAGATCCGAAAAAATTACGGATAGAAACGCTGGCAGTTCACGCCGGTCACGCGGTCGACGAATCGACCGGCGCGGTCGCAGCACCGATCCATCTTTCCACCACCTTCGAACGGGCCACGGACGGCACCTACCCCGGCGGCTTTGTTTATTCGCGCAGCGACAATCCAAACCGGCGCGCGCTGGAAGAAGCCATGCTTGCGATGGAGAATGGCGCGGCCGCGGCCGCCTTTGGATCCGGCCTCGCCGCCAGTGCCGCTATTTTTCAATCGTTACAGCCCGGCGACCACGTGCTCGCACCGGACGAGGCTTATCACGGCGCGCTCAAACAACTCCGGGAAGTTTTCCAACCGTGGGGGCTCGCGGTCGAGTTTGTGGACATGACCGACCTGGATTTGCTGAAGCGGTCCGTGCGCCAGAAAACAAAAATGATCTGGACGGAAACGCCCTCGAATCCGCAACTGAAGATCACCGACCTTGCGGCCGTCGCGGAAATTGCTCAAGAGGCAAAGGCGCTGTGCGCGTGCGACAATACCTGGGCGCCGATCGTGCAACGTCCGCTTGATCTCGGGTTCGATCTCGTGGTGCATTCGACCACGAAATACATCGGTGGCCATTCCGACGTCACCAGCGGCGTCGTAATCGCGCGGGAGTCTACCGGCCAGTTCGCGAAAATTCGAAATCTCCAGGCTTTGAGCGGTGGCGTCCCCTCGCCCTTCGATTGCTGGCTGGTCTTGCGCGGACTGCGCACGCTGCCGTGGCGGATGCGCGCTCATTCCGAGAACGCGTTCAAGGTGGCAACGTTCCTGGAATCGCATGCTCGGATCGAGCGGGTGAACTACCCAACGCTTCCCTCTCATCGGGGACACGAGGTCGCTGTCCGCCAGATGAATGGCGGAAGCGGGATGTTGTCATTCGAGATCAAGGGCGGCGGAGAGGTGGCGATGCAGACTGCGGCCAAACTCGAGCTCTTCACCCGCGCGACAAGTTTAGGGGGAGTCGAAAGTTTGATTGAACATCGCGCGTCGGTTGCAGGCGAAAGTCCGAAAACACCGCAAGGTTTATTGCGCGCCTCGATCGGGCTTGAGCATCCGGACGATCTGATCGCCGACCTCGCGCAGGCCCTCGCCTAACGACGCAGTTTTCTGCGCGCGAGTTGAACGACGTCGTGCACCTCCGCGACGCGCAAGACAAACGCGGTGGTGAAGAAGGCGATTGAACCAATCGCAATCGTAATCAGAAGATCGATCGCCTTTTGCCAGACGCGCAGGGCGTTGACATCGCTGAAGAAAAAATAGCGCGCGCCAAAACAAACTGCGCCCAGGGTCGCGCCGGCGACGGTGAGCTTGAGCAACGTCAAAAGCAGCACGCCTGTTTCCAGTCGCCCCGCGTAGTGGCGCATCATCAGGTAAAGCAATGTGAAATTCGTGATCGCGACAATGCTGGTCGACAACGCCAGACCGCGATGACCGATCTTCAATTGGAAGGCGAAATACCAGTTGAGCGCGAAATTGATCGCGATCGAAAGCAGACTGACCAGCATCGGCAGATGGCGCCTGTCGAGGGCATAGAACGCGGGCGCGAGGACTTTGACCGACGAATAGCCGACGAGACCGATGGCATAAAAACGCAGCGCCGCCGCAGTCTGCGCCGTCGCGAAAGCGGTGAAACGTCCGTGTTGATAAATCAGGCTGATGATCGGTTCGGCCAGGATGATGAGCCCGATGGCCGACGGAATCGTGAGCAACATCACCAGCCGCAGCGAGTGAGCGAGCGCGGAGCGGAACTCGCCGGTGTGACCGAGCGCAGCACTGCGCGAGATCAATGGCAGCGTGACGGTCGCGACCGCGACGCCGAACAGGCCGAGCGGCAGTTGCATCAGGCGAAAGGCAATGTTGAGCCAGGTCATCGGGCCGTCGCCCAAGGCCGAAGCGAAGCCACTGTTCACCGCGACATTCACCTGCACGGCACTGGCCGCGATCGTGGCCGGCCCCATGAGGGCGAGAATTGTTTTCACGCCGGGATCGCGCCACGAAAAATCGGGGCGGAATCGAAACCCGACGCGATGCAGCGGCGGAAATTGGATAACAAGCTGAAGCAGGCCGCCAATGAGCGTGCCGAGCGCGAGCCCGATCAATCCGCGTTCGCCGAAATGCGGATGCCGCCAATCGCTTTGCGGATCGAGCCAATAGCAGAGTGTCACACCGCCGACGATTGAGCCGATGTTGAAGAAGCTCGACGCCAGCGCCGGCATGCCGAAAACGTTCTTCGCGTTCAGCATTCCCATCGTCAGCGCGGCGAGCGAGACGAGAAGAATGAACGGAAACATGATCCGCGTGAGGAGAATGGTGAGTTGCGCTTTTTCTGGGCCGAAGCCGGGCGCAAGCACGGCGATCACCGCGGGCGCGAAAATGATCCCGAGCAACACCAGCGCGCTCATGAAAATCACGGTGAGGGTGGCGACCTTGCTCGCGAGTCGCCAGGCGGATCCATCGCCCTCCTGTGCGATCCGTTTCGAGAATGTCGTGACGAAAGCGGTCGAGAGCGCGCCTTCGGCAAAAAGGTCACGCAACATGTTCGGCGCCCGAAAAGCCGTTAGGAATGCGTCCATGTTGCGGCTCGCCCCAAACAGCGAAGCGATCACGACTTCGCGGATAAGCCCAAGAATGCGACTGGACAGAATCGCGAGGCCGACCACGCTCGTCGCGCGTGTGCTGACCCGCTTTGGCTCAGACATGAGATGATTCTTCAGGCACGGGGAGGCGTTAGAGCGGCACCACTTTTTTGCCCTGGCCGCGCAAGAGCGAGACGACGCCGTTCGGTCCGCCGAGATGTCCGGCGCCGACAATGACAAAATACGTTTGGCCGCTCGCGAGATCGTTTGCCAATTGCGGGAGCCAGCGTCGATTCCGCATGTTCAAAACTCGCTCGGTGATGGCCGGGAAATCTTTGTATTCTTCCGCCATCGCGCTGGCGAGATAGTCGGCGTCTCCTCGCCGCCAGGCATCAAATGCTCCCTTCAAGTTTCGTTTTCCGTCACCGGGAACAAAAGTGAGGAGAAGCATCGCCTCGCTCGTTTCTGGATCCATCTTGGAGAAAATCGCTAACTGATCTTCGGTCGTCTCCAGGCCGGTAATCAGCTTTCGGGCTGACTCCGCCTTCGCTCGATAATGCGCTTCCACGCCGAGGCTGGGCGAGAGCCCGTGCAGCGAGGGCGATTGCAAAACCATGGCGATAAACCAGGGCCGATATCGATTCCATTTCTTTTCGGGCACGCTGCTCAGGTTAAAGAAACGTCGCAGATAATCATACGTTCGCGGATCGACGTGATTTTTGAGACTATCCGTTTTCGGATACTCGCCCGCCTTCAACATCTCACTGCCGCTCCGATCGAGATTGCGCGGATCGACTTCAAAGACCAGACGATCGGAGGCGGCGAAGGCCTGATCGTATTCGCGCGGCAACGGATAATCGGAACTACGCAGTGCATGCCAGGAGCCGCCGAGGTAAAGGACGCGTCCACTTTCGTCGGTCACTTTCCAGACGCAGGCGGCACCTTGTGCCTGGGCGGCGGTCAGGAGGGCGAGGCAAGCCAGGGCCCATTTCATGCTCCGCCTTATCAGCGCTCGCTCGCGCGTGCAAGTTGACGAAGAAGCGATGACTCGGTCACCATCAGCCGCCATGGCCAGAACGACATTCGTTTTCATTGCTCTCGTGCTCATGGCAAGCTCGCTCCGTGCCGCGGCGCCCGACTCGGCTCTTGGTCGCTTGATTCAAAAATTGCCGCCGCCGGAAAAGTTCGTCGATCCGGCAATCAACGATCCCCTGACAAAAAAGATGCAGGCGGCGTTAAAGGCGAGGAATTACGGCACGGCCCTTGAGCTTTCTCGACAGATCGCCCGCCGTTATCCGCGTAGCCTCGGCGCGCAAATGACCCACGCGCTTCTCGCCGCTTCTTTCAAACAGGCACCGGAAGCGCGGGCCGGTTTCAAAACCGTTCTCGGTCTCCGGGGCGACTTCGTTCCCGCTTACGTTGGGCTGGGATTGGTGGAGGCGTCACAGAATCGATTCAGTCCCGCGCTGGAGGATTTCAGGCAGGTCACTCAGATCGCGCCGAAATTGGATGCCGGCTGGATCGGGTGCAGCCTTTGCGCCGAACGGCTCGGGCGCCGGAATGATTCTCTGAATTACGCGCGGAAGGCAACGGCGGTCGCTCCCAATTCGGCTGGGGCGTGGTCACAATTGGCGCGGGCGGAGGGTCTCGCCGGGAACAAAAAGGCCGGCGGAGCAGCGCTGGCGCGCGCAAACCAATTGGTTCGCCAGGTGCGAAA
>JBBSEO010000095.1:0-8174 GCA_038239645.1 Chthoniobacterales bacterium
AAATGGAGAAACAACGTCCCGCGTGGAGCTCTTCTTCGATTTTTTCACGGCACAGCGTCGCCCTTCGGTCGCCACTTTCAAGCGGGGCCCTAGCCTGCGCGACAGGCTGAATGCTTCGCTCCGGGGAAGGTCGCCGCCGTATGCGTGGGGTGGCGACGGCCTTCCCGGAGGTAGGAGGATCTCAAATTTTTAGAACAGCCCGCAAGGCGACGTCATGAGCCCAGGGAAGTAGACGATGCATCATAAGCCCGATAAATAGCTCTAGAATTTTCATAGTAATCACACAACAGGTTTTTCACGTAATCCGGCCAAGCGGCCTCGTTTTTCATCCAAAGCGACCTCTTTTCGGTCGAAGTCGGCCCTAAATCGCTAAGATCCGCGGAATTCGAGATGCACCATCGGGCGCTACTATCTCCACTGGTGGCTCGCGCGCCGCGTTCGCTTCTCTTGGCGCATTCCGGACCGGATCGGATGATCGGATGGCTCCGCAGAGAAAACGACCGAAGTGCTGCCGGACGCCGCGATTCGATTCCTTACATCTTTGTCACTTTTCCCGTCTGCGCGTCGACCGATACTTTCTCGGAAAGGTTGGCACCGGTGCGGTTAAAGGTCACGACCCAGACCGACGTTCCTTTCACCGTGTCCATTTTGCAGTTGATAACCTTGGCGCCGGGATACTTCTGCACCGCCAAGGCTTGAGCCTTGTCCTGCGTGATCGCCGCCGAGGGTGCATCACCCTTTTTCATCTGGGCGAGGAGAGGCGAGCTGGCGAGAACCGAAACAGCAAGAATAGTCGTAGCGAGTTTTTTCATTAACCTTACTAGAAAGCAGATTGCCTGAAGATGCAATCCGGGCCGGGTCAGGACAATTCCGGCTTGAGGGATAGGGCTTGCCCCGCGGGAAATTGCACACTCGTTTTTCCTAACTCGAGCTATTGGCTGGAAGCCCTTCAGTTGGACTCTGGCGGGGGTTTCAGGCCGTGTTTGAAGAGAATAGTCCGAATCTCATCCGTGTGGTCAAGGACGGTTGATAGATCATCCAACTACATCGCCGGAGGCGCTTCGTTCTGCGCGCCAAGGGGAAAGTGATGCCGGTCTTCTCGTTAGCCTGCTCCTTGCCGGACTTGGACTTGCCTCGGACTCTTTTATCCTGGTCTTAATCCTCAGTCACCCTCGCTGGAACTAACGTCGGACGTCGGGCAAAGATTTCGGCTGGCGTTATCGAGATGGACTATTTAATCAACCCATCTTGGCGAGAATCTTATCCATCTCGGGTGCGGTAAAGGCCCGCAGCGTCTGGGTGCGGATATTACCCAGCATGTCCGATTCCAGGAGCACGCTCGCCGCCGTTTCCTCATCCGGCACCTCGAAGATACAGACCTGATCGTAATGGCCGAGCGTCCAGTACATTTGTTTGACGCTCACACCCTTCGTCTGCACTTTGGCGGTCCAATCGGCCATCCGCTTGGTCGTTTCTTTCGCGGCCTGAATCCCCTTGTCGGTAAATTGCACTAAACTGATATATGCTGGCATGGCTTAGTTTCCGCGCTGCAGGCCAAACCGCAAAACGCCGCCCGTCGCTGCGGGAGCTGCTTGCCAAACGGCAAGTCGCCGCTTAAGAACGAAGCGGCTGTGTCAGAACTGGAACTGCTTAATCTCGCGCGCTCCGCCACCGAGCACGAGGTGACCTGGTTTGCGGAAATGATCACGATCACTTTCGCCATGGTAGTGGCGATCTACTATTTCCTGCACGAGGCGAAGCTGGCGCTCAAACTCTTCACCTTCTTTGCCTACACCGTCGGCATGCTCGTCCTTCTTGGCGAGATGCTGGTGGAAACGAACCTGAAGGCAGGCGCGCTGGAATCGCTGCGCGCTCTCCCACGAGAGCACCTGACGCGCGGGACAATTTCCTACCTCGCTGTTAACGAATCCTGGATCTCACTGGTGACCCGGATCACGTTCAACCTCTCCGTCTGGCTCTTTTTGCTGGGGATATTCTATCTGCTCTTCCGATGGAAACGACGCTCATCGCCACCCGACGCTTGAGAAAGCCACGGAACAAAGGCGTCCAGATTGGCCCGCTCTAACAGGCCAACGAGTAGCTCAACCGCCGGCTTCGGCGATCGGCCCAACCTAATTCGTCGACCCGACGGTCCCGTCTTCCTGCCGCCCGGAATGGCATCCCAGCCGTTCCTCGCGCGCACTGACGAAGAAACAGGCTTCCTCTCATTTCGAAGCGATGAAACTAAAGGTTGACGCGATGTTATATATACTTAACATAAAGTCATGAATCAATTACCTGAGAGAATCGGATTCGCCTTCCGCGAGAAAATCGCTTGGCTTTCACTCCTAGCCATGATCATCGCCTATAGCATCTACTTCTTCATCGCCCAGGGCGCGCTGCGACAAGGCGCGAGCACCGGTCAACTTCTGGGCTGCCTGGGCGCGGTGTTAGGGGCCCAGCTCGTTGTGGTCGTCGTCGCCAGCATCGCCATCGCGTTGCGTTCCGGGGCGGAGGCGCGGGCACCGGCCGATGAGCGCGACCGCGCCATTGCCCGCCGGGGCGCCGCCGCCGCCTATTTCGTTCTCATGATCGGAATGATCCTGGTTGGCTGCGTCATGCCCTTCAGCGAGAGAGGTTGGGCGATCATCAACGCCGGGCTTCTCGCGCTCGTGACGGCGGAGATTGTCCGCTATGGCACCATCGTCGCGAGTTACCGCAGGGGGTGGTATGCGTAAGAGAGTGACAAACCAGATTCGCCTTCTTCGTTTTCTCGCCAACGAAATGACGCAGGCGGAACTCGGCGAGCGCATCGGCATGACGCGGCAGACGATCGCCGCGATCGAGAGCGAGAAATACGCTCCGACCCTTGAAGCTGCCTTCCGCATCTCCGAAGTGTTTCGCAAGCCCCTGGAGGAGGTCTTTCGATGGTCCGGAAAATGATCAATCGCCCAATCGGCTTTTAGCTTAGCCCTTGTAGAGTATCGAAGCGCGGGACTAATCCCCCATTCCAATTATATGCCTCATGTCGTCACCGAGAAATGTACCGGCTGCAAGTTTACCGACTGTGTGGATGTCTGTCCGGTCGTCTGTTTTTATGAGCTGGAAAACCAGCTGATCATTCATCCCGAGGAATGCATCGATTGCACCGCCTGCGTCGAAGTTTGCCCGGTGCATGCCATTTATGCGGAAGAAGATCTTCCTCCGGAATTCGCCGAGGATACCGAGTTCAACGCCACCCAGGCCGAGCAGTTAAAGGATTCGGGCGCCGCCGCCATTGCCACGAAAAAGGAACCGCTGCCCGGCGCCCAGGAGCGAAAAAAAGAACTGGGATACTAGGACGCCGCCGTCACCAACGAAAATGACTGGTCGACAATTCCACCTGTGCCGGGCCGCCGCTCTGTGCTTTTAGCGCCTGGCCGCAGCTCCGCGCCCAGAATTCGCCGAGCCCAGCGCCATCGCTACTCCCGGCACGGCCGCACTGCTTCTTTGAGCATCCCATCGAGATGGTCTTTCTGACCAGCAATCGGAAGTCCAGGCGACTGGATATGCTCCGCCAAATGATTCTGAGCGCGCGATCGTAACAACACTCGCTCCGGGAAACTACGCCATACTCAGTGGGGTAAACGGATCCACCGGCAATGCGCTCGTTGAAGTTTAAACCTTGAATTGATCGTGTTCGCAGTGATGACTTGACCCGCCGCGGACAGAAGGGCTGATTTTAATCTATGGGGCGCGAGGCTGGCCCTCGACAACATCAGAACCGCAAACCGTTAGCACTGACCCCTATCTTCCGACTAGCGCCCTCCTATTTTCTCGGGCTCCACGAGATGGCCTCCATTACCCTCGCTTCCCGGCGCGCGCGGCGCCGGAAGCGATAACCCGACTCCTCCTACTCCTTGTCGTAGGAGGCTTTGCTCGTCATGCTTTTCCCGTCCGCGTCCGTGATCGTCGTCGTCACCATCCGCGATTTCCCGTCGGCTGCGACCGTGATCGTGCCGGTCATGGTTGTCTTGCCCTCTTTCGTTCCGGTCAGGGTGTTCGCATGATCGTCCACCATCGAGTAGGCGATCATATCGGCGATGGGATTGCCGTCGACCTTGTAGGGCTTGCCATCGAACTTGCCTTCCCACACCCAATGGCTCGGCTTGCCATCCTTGTCCACGCCCTCCACCGTCACCTTGATCATCCCGTCCTTCCCGTCGGCATAGGTCACTGTCGTGTTGTGGCCCATCCCGGCGGGCATGTCCGATTTCGCCTGGTTAAACTTCCACGTCCCCATCTGAGGATTACCCGCGAATGCCCCCGCGGCTGCGGTGAAGGCCAACGCCGCCGCCACTAGTAATGTCCGATTCAATGTATTCATGCGCCCGATTTCGAGTCGGCCGCATCCTGCCGTCAATTTAAAACGCGATGAGCAAAAAAAGGCCATGGGTCTCTGAAGCGAACTCGGTTCCTGAGCGCTGCGGGCATCCCGAGTCTAAGAGAACAACCCGATCACCCGGCCCGGGGTATACTTAAACGGACGGGAGAAGCAAACGATGGCCGGGTGAGAATCGATTCACACAGTATGCTACTTATCATTGCGATCCTCCTCGTCCTGTTCTGGGCCGGCGGTCTGGCCTTTCACGTTGCCGGCGGCCTCATCCACATTCTCATCGTTATCGCGGTGGTGATGTTCATCCTGCACTTCCTGCGCGGACGAAAAGGAGTCTAGCGCCCGCGACGAGCCCGCTGGCTCAACCCCTTCGAAACGGAGGGCCGAGCGCAGCAATCGATCCACCACTGTGGTCATCGGAATCCGTCGCCGGCATCGCTCTCTATATAATACCGCGACCAATTCCGGCTCAATTCGTGGGGTGTAGACACGTCGTTTCACTCCTCGATTTCACCACCGATCGGCTCCCTGCGTAAATACTTTCATATGGAGAAAGTTATCAGCCGCTGCGCTCTGTTTTCACCGGTCGCACTGGTAGAATCTCTCCTCTCCGATCATTTCATCGCTCCCCGAGAGGCCCGCAGAACAGTGTGATCCATGCGGTCTTGGTCGCTGCCTGGTTCTCCGGTTGCCACAGGCAAAAGAGCCGCGCCCTAAGTCCCGGATCTCCGGAAGGCTGCGGCTGAAGGGCCTCGCGAGTCCGTTCTCTCTTCGCGCAGCCCGATTTGACGACGAATTTCCTTGGAATAAGACCGGTTCGAACCCAGTCTACGGTTCGTAACCAGAAGTGCTGGTATGCTCCAGCCGCCACTCCAGAGCGAGGGCTCCGGTCCGTCCACACTGGGCGGGCCTATGGTTTTGTTGGATAACAAAACACATAAAAAAACCATGAAATCGAAAACATTGAAAAACCTCATCGCGTTAACCGTTGTCTCCGCTTTCTCCGTCGGCACTCTCATGGCCGGGGAGATGAAGAAAGACGACATGCACGACGGCGTGATAATGAAGGACGGCAAGATGATGGTGATGAAGGACGGCAAGACCATGGCGATGGAAAAAGACATGACCATGTCCGACGGCACCATGGTGATGGCCGATGGGATGGTGAAGATGAAAGACGGCAAGACCATGAAGATGAAGAACGGCGAGATGATGATGATGGACGGCAAGATGATGATGATGAAGGATGGCAAAATGATGGAGATGAAGCACTAGTCGACCATCCACGATTGAATCTGAAAGCCGGCGTCCGCGCCGGCTTTCTGCTGCCCGGACCGCTTCACCCACACGATTCTAAACGTCCGCGGCCCAACCGACTTCCCCAAAAAAGGAGGGGAATAGGCACTGACCCTGTTCGCCTCCCGCAGAACCGGATGAGCGCGCCCCGATCCGCCCAAGGTGATTACGTCACCATTCTCGACAGCGACGATCGACGTTACTTCCTCGCTTCGCATGCGGAGGCACTTGGCGAAAACCCGGATGGCTGGCGTCAGCTACAGCAACTTCAATCGCTGGGTGCCGGGAGGCGAGCCTCGCCCACAGCGTCGGGGGTGCGGGCGCCTCCGCCCGTGGTTCCGGATGGGACGCGCCGAGTGCTAAGCGGTTCGCTCAAGCGGAATCCCTTTGGCAATTTTCCCGACGGGCAACGACGATACCAGGGTAAAAGGGAACACTTATTCGCCTGCATACTTCTCGGATTACCCGTCCAGGCGACCATGAGAGCCTCGTGGTTCACCTGACACCTATCGGAAAGGGCAGAGGAGTTAGCCTCGCTATTAGGGCAGCGCGTGCGATTGTCCGCCATGCCTTCTAAAGGGATAGAAAGGTAGCGCTGACCCTCTTCTTCTCGCCTACTCTATGGAAAGACTAGTTCGCCTTGTAAACTTCGATCAGGGCCGTGCCGAGGCTATTGTTCGCCCCGTGTACAATCGCTGTGTAACGTCCATCGGGAAGACTTGCGAAGATGGCGGATTCGCGATCATCGCTTGGAGCCAACCCGCTCGCTTCAATTTCAGTTTGCTGCGTGTCCTTCCAGTTGTCGTTAGATGCCACCAGTTGTCCGTCGGAATTGTATAGGTCCAGCACTGGATCCAGTAAGGCGTCGGTGATGCCCGCGCCGGTGAGTTCGGGTCCGATCGCGCGCACGACGACATTCATGCTGCCCAGATCGCCGACCGGGTCGCCGCGAACGATGAAACCGCCGATAAGAACGCGATCACCAGTTTGGACATAACCGCGGGTGCTAATGTTGTAGAATTCATGCAGCGATTGCGCGAGCGCGACGAAACTGGGCGAGGTCAAACCGGAAATATCCGTCGAAACCGTGCCGCCCGCAGTGACCTTCAAGAGTGAGCCGCTTCCAGAATCGGCCACGTAGATGTTTCCAGAAGCATCCACGCCAAGACCTTCGGGGGCATTGAGGCCGGCGGAAACGAAAGGCGAAACCACGCCCGAGGTGCTTACTTTAACGATTGCGTTGCTCCCCCTGTTCGAGACGAGCAAGGTGCCCTTACTGTCAAAAGCGAGTCCGTAGGGCGAGTTCAAACCAGCGGAAACAACGGTGGATTTGGTCCCGTCTTTGCCAATCTTGATGACGGCGTTGCTCCCCGAATCCGCCACGTAAAGATTACCGAAAGCGTCGAAGGCGAGACCTCGCGGCGCGTTCAATCCTGTAGCGAAGGTGGTTGTCACGCCCGCGGCGGTCACTTTGAGGATGCTATTGGTGCCGGAATCAGCGACATAGAGATTGCCGGCGGCATCGAAAGCGATTCCGCGCGGTGAGCTCAGTCCCGCGGAAAGAAACACACTCTGCGTTCCGGTGGGAGTGATCTTGACGATCAGGTTGGCAGTGGTATCCGCGACAAAAAGGTTGCCGGAACGATCAAAAGCCGCGCCGCCCGGCAGCAGTGTGCCGGTGGAAAAAGGCGAAGATATACCCGCGGCGCTGACCTTCAAGACCAGCGGCGTGTCCGACACGTAGACATCACCCGCGGCTGCGAATGCGGGCGAGATAAGAGAACTAACGATGAATGAGCAAGCCGCGACCGCGAGGCCTCGGGTGCACGAGAATGAATGCATAATACACCATGTTGCAGCTTAGAGGATGCCAATTCCCACTTCTTTAGAGTGAATATTGGAATTGCGTAGAAATACTCCTTCTGGTCGATTGCGAACGTGCCACCGCAGACAATCTCCAGAACTGCAAAACGTTAGGGTCAGTTTCGTGGCTTCGGAGTAGTCATTCCGCGCGGCTGGAGCTACCCGCGGCCCGCCAGGATAGAGCTCAGCTCAAGCCGAGAAAAAGAAGAAAGCTCGCGCCGCGGTGCCAAAGTTTTGAATGACGGCGAAGAGTGAGTCGCTTCCCCACTTCTTCGCCCGTTTGATGCGCCTCGCTATTAGGGCAGCGCGTGCGATTGTCCGCCATGCCTTTGGAGATCTGCCCGGTTTGCGGCTATGCCGTTGCGAGCGCCGACTTTCACTGCCGGCATTGCCCGGAACCCCTGGAGTTTCTGCCTTCCAAATACCTTGATGCCAAGTTCACCCTGGTGATCATTGCCGGCCTGGGCATTCTCGGGTTCCTCTTTTACCTCATCGCGTGGCACTAGGTATTCCAGACAGAGCCTCCGCCCTGGCGGTTAACTTGGAGCCTTTTCGCCTGCAAGAGGAAAGCTAGTCAGCAGCCAGGCGGCGGCCAAGGGAAACCGACACCGGCGAGCCCAATGCTCAAGAGCGAAAG
>JBBSEO010000096.1:0-8168 GCA_038239645.1 Chthoniobacterales bacterium
CGCCGGAAAACGCCCTCGGCCGAAACAAATTCCGTCACCAGCACGTCAGCGCCGTAGCCCTTGCAAATCTGGCGAAAGACCTTGTCGGTCACGCCGGCCATCGGCGCGAGATAGAGCGGGAATTCCGCCGGAGAAAATGGCACCGCCATAACGTCAAATTGCGGCGTTGAGGAGCTGCGTCACTTCTGTCTGCACACGATCGAGATCATCGAGGCGCAGCTGTGGATCGGGGACGATGAAGGCATCGCCGGTTTTCGCGTGTTCGTAAATCAAGGTGCGCCGCCCATCGTTCTCTTCGACCCCAACCTGTTTGAGCACACGCTTCCGCTCGAGCATGACCGCGAGAACGAAGACGGACGGAGCGGAAGAATTCGATTCCACCACGAGCCGCCGGAAAAGCTCTTCCGCGCTTTCCTGCGCCAACGGCTCGGGTGGCGCGGATGGCGTCAGTTCGTATTTCGTGCGCCAGAAAGAAAACGGCTGGATGTTCTCGTTTCGGCCGCGCCAGGCCTCTTCGCTCAAATCTTCGCGCCGGTAACCTTCACCGTCGCGAAAGAGAAGTGTGTAAAAATATTCGCCGGCGGCAAACGGGCGCTGCGTGGCATTGCAGGTCTCGGAGCGCTCTTTGATCGGCCAATCGGTCGCCAGCGGATTCATCCCGCCAATATACGGCGAGGGAGCAGGCTGCGAAAGTCGAACGGATCGCGATTTGAAGCGCGGAGCTGGAGCAAGTAAAGCCCTATGACGCCAAAGAAAATCGTCGGCGCCCACCCCGCCAACCACGCCGGGACGCGATCGCCTTCGCCGAGCGCGAGGAAAAGATGAGTCGAAAAATTGAGGGCGAAAATGAGCAGAATGGCGATGGCCACACTCGCCAGCACACCGCGACGGGAAAAGCCGACGCCGAGTGGGGCGGCGAGCAGAACGACGACAAAGCATTGCCACGGCAGCGCGGTGCGGTAGTAAAAATGTGTGCGGAAAGGCGCGAGCAGCGTCTTGGGAAAATCGGAATTGAAATGAAGATAGTCGGTCAGTTCGGGCAGGCTCATCAGTTCCGCGCGCATGTTGGCGCTCTGCAACCGATACGGCGTTTCCGACCAATGCTGAATCACGACGGTCGGTTGGATCTGCTCGGAAGTAATGCCGCCCGAAGAATCGTAGGAAACGATCTTCGCATTGGTTAGTTTCCACGAGCTGTCGGCAGGCTGAAACTCTGCGCTCTCGGCCAGAAAACTTCGAATAATCCGGTCGTTCGCGTCCTGTTGCAGCACTTGGATGTTGTGAAAGAGGTTGCTGTTCTGGCGGAAGCTCTGGATGAACCAGGTGCGCGAATCGCGCCGATTCCGAAAGATTTGCCCTTTGATCGCGCTGTCGCCTTTGTCCGCGAAGAAAAGCTTCCGCGCCATTTCCGCGTGCGGCGCCATCGAATAATTCAGCGCAAAACAAACCAGCGTGGTCAGGATGCCGATCGCAAAAAGCGGCAGGAGAACGCGCGTCAGGCTGATGCCGGCGGTCAGCATCGAGACGATTTCGTTCGCGCGCGACATGCGACCGAGGACAAAGAGGAGGGCGAGCAAAAGGGCGACCGGCAGGAGAATCACGAGGATTTGCGGGATCTGCGTTCCGTAAAAAAGCAGGACGCGTCCGAGAGTGAGATGCGCCTCGAGGAAATTGGAAATGCTGTCGCTGATGTCAAAGATCAGCCAGATCGAGATGAACCCGATGATGCAGTAAAGATAGGCCTGCAAAAAATTCCGGGTGACGTAGCGATCGAGCAAATTCACAACCAGGGGAATTCAGCGTAGGTTGGCAGCTTGCTCAACCGATGATTGCGCTGCGCGAAAACCTGGAGTCGGAATTCGTTTCGGAAGTCGAACAGATTTTCGCGCCGTCGGGGCTGCTGGCGAAGGCGAAAAACTTCGAGATGCGGCCAGAGCAGCAGGCGATGGCGGTGGCAATCGCGCGCGCGCTGGAAGAGGAACGGCACCTCGTCGTCGAAGCGGGAACTGGCGTCGGAAAATCGCTCGCCTACCTCGCGCCCTCGATTCTTTTTGCTCTGGAGAAAAAGAAAAAGGCGATCATTTCGACCCACACGATCAACCTGCAGGAACAGCTCCTCGGAAAAGATATTCCCATCCTCAAAAAGGTGCTGCCGATCGAATTCGAGGCCGCCCTGATCAAGGGCCGGCAAAATTATCTCTGTCCCCGCCGGCTGGAGCGCGCGCTTCAGCAACAAAACGAATTGTTCACCGGGCCGGAACAGAACGAATTGCAGCGAATCAGCGAATGGGCGGCCGGGACAACCGACGGCACGTTGAGCGATCTTCCGTTCGAGCCGGACGCGAAAGTCTGGACACAGGTTTGCAGCGAGGCGCACATTTGCACCCGCAAACGCTGCGGCGAACGCGGCGATTGTTTCTACCAACGCGCCCGGCGACGCCTGCTCGCGGCCGACATTCTCGTCGTCAATCACACCTTGCTCTTCATGTTGCTCGCCGGCGCGGAAGACGCGGAGGAACGCGAGAGCGGCTACGTTTTCCCAAACGATTTCCTTATTCTCGACGAAGCGCACACGATCGAGCAGACGGCCTCGCGACAGATCGGCATTGGCATTTCGCAATACGGTCTGCGCGCAACGGTGCAGCGCCTCTACAACGCGCGCACCAAGAAGGGGTTGTTCACGGTCACGCGCGACGCCGCCGGCGTGCGGCTCGCCGCTGATCTGGTTGATGAGCTCGAGCGATTCTTTGGCGCGATCGAAGCGTGCTGCGATTTCCGCAAGGGCCGCGAATTCCGCGTGCGACGGGCGGAACTGGTGCCGGACACGATCACTGGGAAACTCGCCTTGCTGCAAACGCGCATCGCCGAAGTCTCGAAGCGGCAGGACGACGAGATCCTGAAAGCCGAGCTGATGGAATTAATGCGACGGGTGGCCGACGCGCGCACGAGCATCGCCGTTTTCCTCGAGCAGTCGGCGCCGGAATACGTTTACTGGATCGAGAAAACCGGAAAGGTGGGGCAGTTCCTGACCTTGAATGCAGCACCGATCGATATGGCGCCGGTCCTGCGCAAACTTCTATTCCGGGAGGATGAGAGCTGCATCCTGACAAGCGCGACGCTCGGGGTTGGCCGCAAGGATTTACGCTATTTCCGGCAGCGGATTGGCGCGGAAGAAGTCGAACCGCTGCAACTCGGGAGCCCCTTCGATTTTGAACGACAGATGAAAATGTTCGTCGTGCGGAAGATGCCTGACCCGCGCGACTCTAGTTACGAAGAAGCGCTCACCGAATGGATCCAGCATTTTGTCGCGCAGACGGATGGGCACGCCTTTGTTCTCTTCACCAGTTATCGCGCGATGCAGCAGGTGGTGGCGCGGCTGGAAAATTTTTGCGCCGAGCGGAATTTGCCTTTGCTCGTGCAGGGCTCGGGACTGCCACGGACGAAATTGCTCGAGCAATTCAAGACAACGCCGCGCAGCGTGCTTTTCGGCACCGATAGTTTTTGGATGGGCGTGGACGTGCCGGGAGATGCGTTGCGCAACGTCATCATTACGCGATTGCCGTTCGCGGTGCCGGATCATCCGTTGATCGAAGCGAAGCTGGAATTGATCGAAGCGCGGGGCGGCGATGCTTTCACCGAGTATTCGCTCCCGGAAGCAATCCTGAAGTTCCGGCAGGGAGTAGGCCGATTAATTCGGACGAAAAGCGATCACGGCATCGTCGTGATTCTCGATAATCGAATTGTGACCAAGCCTTATGGGCGCGCTTTTATGGGGGCGCTGCCGAAGTGCCCGGTAGAAGTTGTCTGAGTCTCTCTTAAAACATGTTCATTTGAACATATTCAATTTGTCCACTAACCTGAGCGGTGCTCGAGGCCGCTTCTTCCCATCATCTCGCGACCACGCGTGAGATCGAGCGCGCGCAGGAGATTAATCGCCTCCTCGCGATCCTGCATCAGTGGGGCATTCATACCCTCGGACAACTGACCGCGCTCCCGCGGGAAGAATTGACCCGACGGCTCGGAGCGAGAGCAGCCGAATTATGGGATCGGGCCAGCGGTCAGCGCCGGCGCCTGCTCAAGCTGATTTCGCCGCCGGAATCGTTTGTCGAGAGTTTCGAATTTGAAAACGAAATCGAAAACGCGGAGCCGCTTCTTTTCATGCTGCGCCGTTTTCTGCAGCAGCTCGGGGCGCGGCTGAGCGCGATTTACCTCGTCGCGCGCGACCTGAGGCTGCGTCTCACTTTTGCCGACAAGACGCACTACGAGCGCACCTTCAAACTCCCGCAGCCGACGACGAACGAGGAAGTTCTTTTTCGGATGCTGCAGACGCATCTCGAAAACTTTAGCGCGCCGCAGCCAATCGTGGCGGTGGAATTGGAAGCGCAACCGAATCGCCCGGTTCGACAACAGTTCGGCCTGTTCGAGACCGCCTTGCGCGATCCGGCGCAATTACACGAGACGCTCGCGCGCCTGATCGGTCTACTCGGCGCGGAGCGCGTCGGCACGCCGGTGCGCGAAGAAACGCACCGGCCGGACGTGTTCCGGATGGAGCCGTTCATGTGGGAATTTCGAGAACAGAAATCGGTGCCGGCAGGTCCCACAAAGATTCCCCTGCGTCGTTTTCGCCAGCGCCAACCCGCGACCGTCATGCTCGCGCAGGAAAAACCGGCACATCTGCGCGCAGCCGAGGTGCGCGGTTTGGCCCTCGAGAAATATGGGCCCTTTCCGCTTTCCGGAAATTGGTGGGACGAAAACGCCTGGGGGCGGGTGGAATGGGACGTCGCGCTGGAGGGCGGTGCCATCGTGCGCTGCCATCACGATGCCGAGGGCTGGGCGGTGGACGGAATTTATGATTAACGCTCCGCGCGCCTATGCCCTACATCGAACTGCACGCCACCAGCTCCTTTAGTTTTCTGCGTGGCGCTTCTTTTCCGGAACAACTCGCGGAAGTAGCGGCTGAGCTCCAGCTGCCAGCGATGGCGCTCATCGATCGTAATGGTGTTTACGGTTCGCAGCGATTTGCCGCCGCCTGTCGCGAACAAGGTGTGCGCGGGCTGACCGGCGCCGAACTCACGATGGAAGATGGGAGCGTGGTGCCGCTATTGGTGGCAACCCGAGAGGGCTACGGAAATCTTTGCTCGCTCCTGACCGAGGCGCATTTGCGCAGCGCCGTGAAAGGCGAATGCGCGGTGAAATGGAGTGAGTTGAAGGAATTCTCGGACGGATTGATTGCGCTTTTCGCGATGTGCAATGTCCCGAATAGGGTGGAGCAATTGCTCAATGCGTTCGGGCGCGAAAATCTTTACGTCGAGATTCAGCGGCATTTTTTGCGCGGGGAAGACCGGGTAAATCGCGCGCGGATCGACCTGGCGTCAAAGTTTCGGCTGCCGCTCGTCGCCACCAACGGCGTGCAGTATGCCAAACCCGCCGGGCGCGAAGTGTTGGATCTTTTCACCTGCATCCGCGAACACACTCACCTCGATCTCGCCGGCAAACTTCTCACCCAGAATGCCGAGCGCCATCTCAAGACCGATGAGGAAATGCGCGCCCTTTTTCGCGACCTGCCCGATGCGGTGACGAACACCGAGCGTCTCGCCGATCGCCTGGAATTTTCCCTCGAGAATCTTGGCTACGAATTTCCGGATTTCGAAGTGCCGGCCGGGCACAGCATGAATTCTTTTCTGCGCACGATGGTCCTGTTCGGCGCGCAACAACGCTACGAAGCCATCACCAAGAAAGTGCGACAACAGCTCGACTTCGAGCTCGCCCTCATCACCCGGCTGAAATTCGCCGGCTATTTTTTGATCGTCTGGGACATCATCAATTTCTGCCGCGAAAACAACATCATGGTGCAGGGTCGCGGCAGCGCCGCGAATAGCGCGGTCTGTTATTGCCTCGGAATTACGCCGGTCGATCCGATCAGCAACAATCTCGTTTTTGAACGCTTCCTGAACGAGAGCCGGAAAGGTTGGCCCGACATTGATCTTGATCTGCCAAGCGGCGATCGGCGCGAGCGCGTCATCCAGGAAGTTTATCGCCGCTATGGCAAACAGGGCGCGGCCATGACCGCAAACGTCATCACTTACCGCGGCCGGAGCGCGGCGCGGGAAATCAGCAAGGCGCTCAACTTTTCTCCCAGCATTACCGATCGCTTTTCGCATTTGTTCGCGAACGGCGACTTCCCGCACACGATGGAACTGGCCGACCAGATCGAGCAATCGGGCCTGCCGCAAAATCATCCGCGCATGCCGGCGTTTCTTCGGCTGTATCCGGCGATCTACGGATTACCGCGGCATCTCGGCCAGCACAGCGGCGGGATGATTATTTCGCAAAACCGGCTGAGCAAATTTGTGCCGCTGGAAAACGCTTCCATGCCGGGGCGCGTCGTCGCGCAATGGGACAAGGATGATTGCGAAGATCTCGGCATCGTGAAGGTCGATCTCCTCGGGCTCGGGATGATGTCCGTGATGCAGGATGCGTTCGAGCTTTGTCGCGAACGCGGCCGGCCGCTCGATCTCGCGCATCTGCCGAAGGATGACGAGGCGACTTTCGCGATGATGCAAAAAGCCGATACCATCGGCGTTTTTCAAATCGAGAGCCGTGCGCAGATGGCGACGCTGCCGCGACTGAAGCCGAAATGTTTTTACGATGTCGTGATCGAAGTCGCGATCATTCGGCCGGGACCGATTCAGGGTGACATGGTGCATCCCTACCTCGCGCGCCGCGCCGGGCGCGAAAAAATTACCTATTTTCACCCGACCCTGGAGTCAGTGCTGAAACCGGTCCTGGAACGAACCCTGGGTGTTCCCCTTTTTCAGGAGCAAATGCTCAAGATCGCGATGGTAGTCGCCGATTTTTCCGGCGACGAAGCGGAAGATTTAAGACGCGCGCTGAGTTTTCATCGGTCGGAAGAACGCATGAACAAAGTGAGTGTGAAATTGTGCGCCGCGCTGGAACGAAAAAATCTCGCGCCCGAGGTGATCGACAAAATCATGCAGTCGATTACTTCCTTTGCCCTTTACGGCTTTCCGGAATCACACGCGATCAGTTTTGCGATCCTGGCCTACGGCAGTGCGTATTTGAAGGCTCATCGCGCGACGGAGTTTTACGCCAGCCTGATCAATAACCAGCCGATGGGTTTTTATGAGCCGGCGACGATTGTCAAAGATGCGCGGCGGCATGGGGTAAAGACGTTGCCGGTCTGCGTCGAAAAATCGGACTGGAATTGCACGGTCATTTCCGACGATACGATTCGACTTGGCCTGCGCGTGGTGAACGGATTGCAGAGCGATCATGGCAACGCGCTGGTCGAGGAAAGGGCGCGGTCGCCCTTCGTTTCCCTGGAGGATTTGCGGAAGCGGAACGAGCTGACGCGCGACGAACTGCGCGCGCTGGCCAACCTCGGCGCGTTGAATTGTTTCGAGGATCATCGCCGCGAAGCGATGTGGAAAGTGGCAGAAACGCCGGTCAAAGATTTGTGGTCTGTCCCGGCGGCCGACGTGCAAAAATCGCCGCTGGCTCCGATGACTTTGCCGGAACGCGTGCGCGCGGATTACGAAACGATGAATCTCACCACCGGTCCGCACCCAATGAAATTGCTGCGCGATAAATTACCGGATGTCTGGCGCGCGATCGATCTGCCGCAGGCAAAGCACGGCTCTTCCATCCGCATCGCCGGCAATGTGATCTGCCGTCAGCGTCCCGGGACGGCGAAAGGTTTTGTCTTCATCAGCCTCGAAGACGAAACCGGCGTTTCGAATGCGATCGTCGAGCCCGATTTTTTTGAAGAGATGCGGCTGCTGATCACGGAAGAACCGTTTCTCGCGATCGAAGGCGAGGTGCAAAACACCGAGAACGTTATCCTGATCAAGGCGCGCAAAATTTTTCCCCTCGCGCACGATGGCCTGGTCGGGTCCGAGTCGCACGACTTCCATTGACTGTCGCCGGCAGCGACCAATTTACTCGCCGGCGTGCCGCTTCGTGGTCGATTTTGCCTCGGCCATCTGCTGCGCCGGAGCATCGCCCAGCCAATCGGTGTGGAAAACGCCGGGCTTATCCACGCGTTCGTAAGTGTGCGCGCCGAAATAATCGCGTTGCGCCTGCAAAAGATTGGCCGGCAAACTCGCCGAGCGATAGCTATCGAAGTACGCGAGCGACGCGCTAAACGC
>JBBSEO010000097.1:0-8158 GCA_038239645.1 Chthoniobacterales bacterium
GAGAAATTTTTTCAGGACGAAGGTCTCGAAAAACCACGTGGTGTGCGAAAGGTGCCATTTCGTCGGGCTGACGTCCGGCATCGATTGCACGACGCAATCCTCCGGCTCGAGATCGCGCACGAGTAACCGTGAAAAGTCGCGGACGCCGCGAAATTGCGTCAGCAATTCGTCGCTCTGCGCGCGTTGGTTTGGGGGAGAAGCAACGGCCATCGGTCTATATCTCGTCGCGTTCCCGCAACTCCTTGCGCGCTTCCACCATTTGGTCGTGCGTGGCTTCTTCGATGCCGCCCTCGACCAAGCGCTCCCCGATCGATTCATCGTCATCGTCCACTCCGATACGAGGCGCACGATGGCCTTGTGATTCCGGAATAATTTCGTGTTGCTCCGAATCCACCCGGTCCGCCAGCTCTTCCGGCGCGTGAGAGGAATCTTCGCCCATCATTTCGCGGCGGGCCTGGTCCCAGTCGCCTTCGGTGAAATTGTTTGGCTCGCGCTCGTCGATCATCGCAATCTCGCGCGCGCGGCGTTCGATCGTTTCCGGCGTGGGGGCGCCGAGGCCGTCGCCGTGGACTGAGATTTTTCCGTGCCCTTGGTGGGAGTGTTCGCTCATATCTTTAAATCGTTTGAGAGATACCGATTGTGCGCATGACGCGGATGCGATTCTCTTCGAGAGAATGAAGCGGGTCCCACTGCGATACAACTTAAGCAGAAAATGAAAGCGCGCACAGAAGGCGTTCTGCCGCGGCGCAATGGCGAAAATATCGCCTGGAGCGAATATGGGGATCCAACTGGTGAGCCGATCATGTTTTGCCACGGCTGGCCGAGTTCCCGCACGATGGCGGAGCTAACGGACGAGGCCGCGCGCGACGAAGGTTGCCGGATCATCTCGCCCGATCGCCCGGGAATCGGCGATTCGACTTTGGTGCCAGAACGGTCGCTGCGCGATTGGCCGGCCTTGTTGGCGGAGTTGGCCGATCATTTGCGCCTGCAAAGATTCCGAGTTTTGGGAATCTCGGGCGGCGCGCCTTACACCTACGTCAGTGCCTGGGCAATGCCGGAACGGGTGCGTGCGGTCGCAGTGGTGAGCGGAGCGCCTGAGATCGCCGCGCTGGAAGATCACGAGGGCTTGTTACCGCTGTACCGGTGGTTGCTGGCCGCAAATAATCGGTGGCCAAACTTATCGCGCGCTTCGTTTCGTCTCGCCCGGCCATTTCTCACCCTGCGACCGCCGAAGAAGACGCGGCCCCTGTTCCTGAAAATTCTGCAACCGACCGACGCTGACTCGTTGCGGGATAGCGCCGCCTTCGAGGCCTGTTTCGAGAGCCAGCGGCGGGCGTGGAAGAAATCCGCCGAAGGAGTGCTGATCGACGCCACCATTTACGCGCGGCCGTGGGGGTTTCCGCTGGAGGAAATTCGAGTGCCGGTCAGCCTTTGGCATGGCGAACGCGATCGAAGCTTTTCCTCGTCGCTCGCGCGGACGATGGCGGGCCGTCTGCCAAATTGCCGGGAACATCTCCTGAGTGATGCAGGTCACTACTCGGCCGCTATTCGGCACATGCACGAAATTTTACGGGATTTGCGCAGTCTGTAGGATTTCCGGCGTTCCTTCTTTCATTGAACCGGCGACGTGGGTAAAACTCCTCGGTGGAAGATTTCACCGGCGGCACGATCAGCAACCAATCCAGTCGCCGGCAGTCGACGCTGGGCGCGCAATGGGACGAACGGATTCGCGCGCTCGTGGCCGAATTTGGCGGGCAGTATGCGCCGGAGCTGATCGAGGAAATGATCATGACCGCGCTCAAGATGGCGCGCGATCACATGAGCGTGGCTGACCTGAAACTGATCTCGCGCTCGATGAAAGAGCTGCGTTATTCCGCCAAAGTCTTCGCCGACTACCGCGCCTTTCGGAAAGTCGCGGTCTTCGGTTCGGCGCGTTCGGCGCCGGATTCCCCGGAGGCGCGCATCGCAGAGGAGTTCGCGCGGCGAATGGTGGCGGAGAAATTCATGATCATCACCGGCGGCGGCGACGGCATCATGGGCGCGGCGCAGAAAGGCGCGGGCCGTGAAATGAGTTTTGGGCTGAACATTCGTTTGCCCTTCGAGCAATCCGCGAACGAGACCATCGTCGGCGACAAGAAGCTGATTAATTTCAACTACTTCTTCACGCGGAAATTAAACTTCGTAAAAGAGACGCATGGGTTCGCGCTTTTTCCCGGTGGGTTCGGCACGCTCGACGAATCGTTCGAGGCGCTCACCCTCATGCAAACAGGGAAGGCGCGCATCATCCCGATTGTGATGCTCGATAAACCGGATGGCACCTATTGGGAAGAATGGTTGACCTTCGTCACCAAAGACCTGGCACAACGCGGGCTCATTTCCGCGGACGATTTCCATTTTTTCAAAATCGCGCATTCGGTCGAGGACGCCGTGGCGGAGCTGAAGAATTTTTATCAGGTTTATCAATCGGCGCGCTGGGTCCTGGATCAGTTGGTGATTCGTCTGCGCCGCAAACTGACCGAGGCCGAGCTGGGATCGTTGCAGAAAAAATTTGGCGACATGCTTCGGCGCGGCACCTTCGCGCAGACAAGCGCATTGCCGGCGGAGAAGAATGAGCCGCAGATTGCCGACCTGCCGCGCCTGGTGTTCGCGCCGTTCCGGCGAAATTTTGGGCGCTACCGCCAGCTCATCGATGCGATCAACGCTTTCGACGTAACGCCGTAGCGACGATTTCTTCATCGACGCGCAATTTTTCCTGCATCATGCGATCGAAGGAAAAATGTTCGCGCGCGTAGGCAAGTCCATTTGTGGCGCATCGTTGCGCCAGCTCGGGATCGCGCAGAAACTCGAGGATGGCGCGGGCGAGATCGGCGGGCGAACTCGGCTCGACGAGCAGGCCCTGTTCGCGATCGCGAATGGTTTCCGCGACATCGCCGACGCGCGTCACGACGAGAGGTCGACCGGTCGCGAGCGTTTCGCGCAGAACGATCGGCGAAGCTTCAACGCTGGTGGATGCGATGACCACGACATCGGCGGCGGCGAGAATTTCCGGAATGTCCCAGCGGTAGCCCAGCATCGCGACGCGGTCGCCGATGCCCGCGCGTTCGATCGCGTCGCGCACTTTCGGGCCGAGCTTCTTCACGCCGGTCCCTTCACCGGCGAAGGCGAAACGGGCGCGCGGATATTCGCGCAGAACCAGCGCGGCCGCCTCGACCAGTTTCACCTGACCTTTGTCCGGGCGAATCATCCCGACGTTCAAAATCAGGCGTTCTTCCTCACCCAAGTCTAACTCTCGCCGGAATTTCAATCGATCCCGATCGGGGCGAAACGTTTCGAGATCGACCGCCGAACCGATGACGACCACTTTTTCTGCCGGCACGACTTTGTCCGCGACGAGCTGGCGCTTGATCACCGCCGCATCGGCGACAATGCGCGAGCAACCGTGCCGGAAAATAAAGGCGCGGCGGCCACCGTCCACGCGGTCGGTAATGCAGCGACTTCGCGTTAGCGGAATTCCCAGCCAGAAAAGGGGAAGCGCCAGCCAATGATCTTTCGAGCTGTAGCTCTTGATGATCTCGACATGATGCTGCCGGCAGAAACGCCAGAGCTGAAATGAGACGAGCGGATTGCAGCGCTGCCGCAGATTCAACGGCAGCAACCGCGTGCCCAGGGTCTGCGCTTTCGCGAAAACGTCGCCGTTCGCATCGCAGCCGAACCAGGCCGCGTGCCCATGCGCGTTCAGCCAGTTAACCTCGAGACAGGTGCGATATTCCTGGCCGCCCCAGGCGCGACTGCTCTCGAGGAAAAGAAAATTCACGTGGCCGCCGCCGGCGCCGCGCCACCTTGCTGCTGCTGTTCGAGAATGTAATCGCGAATGGTGTTGACGGTCTGCAGGACCTTCGTTGCCACTTCGGAATTCGGCACTTTTACGCCGAAGTTTTTTTCCAGGCCGACCGAAAGTTCCAGCGCATCGATCGAGTCCAAGCCCAGGCCATTCGGACCGAACAACGGCGTTTCGTCGCCGATTTCATCCTCGGTGATTTGGAGCATGAGGTTCTTCACCATCATTTCTTTGATGCGGGGGCGCAGATCGTCGTCACTCATGAAGGAGCGCGATATTCCGGCAAAGACGCGTGATGGTCAAACGTCCTGATCGCGCGAAAATTTTCGAATGACAGCCGTCAGTGAGCGTCGACTATTTGTTAACTGAAAATCCTATGAAAAGAATATTCATCTTTCTGCCGTGCGCGCTTCTTCTCGCCTTTTCTGCGGCGGGCCAGGATGGGCGCGCTCTTGATCGGGCGCAACAGGGGGCGCAGTTCGCTCCGGGACCCGCTCGCGACTGGAATCGCGGGGGAGATTGGGGACGGCTTCGCTATCAGGTTGATCGCCTGGGTTACATGGCGGGTTCCGTTCGCTCGCGCATGAATCGTTACGGCGCCAGCCGTCTCGAGTGGATTCGGATGTCGCAGCTCCGCTCCGATATTGCGAATCTGAATTACAAGGTGCGAAATCGCGCGGGAGGCCAGGGTCGCATCGAAAGCCGGATCCGCGACACGCGAGTCGCGCTGCATCAAATAGAAATGCGGCTCAACTTTCGCCCGCGCGATTACTATCGCTGGGATGACCGCTAGATGCGATCAGCGCGATCGCCCGGCGCCGCCATCACATTCGGATCAGGCTGAGTTGCGGCGGTCGTGGGGGCGGCTTCAATCCGCGGCACGCTGGCCTGGGCGGGCTTCACCGTTGGCTCGTCGGGTTTACCGGCTTTGTGCAGCTCGTCGCTGAATTCGTCCTTCGCCTTTTGGAATTCCTTCACCGCCTGACCCATTCCTCGCGCCAGCTCCGGGAGTTTCTTCGCCCCGAAGAGAACGAGGATGATCAAAAGGATAACGATCAAATCCGGCCCAGCCAGATTCATGAAGGTGGCGAGCGTGTTCATCTCGGGGTGAAACATCGTTCCAGCGAGGGAAGTTGCAAGGCTTATTCCGAAAGGGTTGCGTCGCGCGTGGGCTGGTGTCGCCGATAGCGGTCAGCCATTTGGGCCAATTCGCGCGCCAGTGCCTCGTTACCCTCGCGCGCGGCGAGGGAGCGGCCCTTTTCCGCCGTGATCGTGGCCTCCTCGAAGCGCCCGTTCTCGGCGTAGGCAGCCCCGAGAGTGCGCAGGACGATTGGACTCATGCCGCCGGCCAGTTTCGTGATGTTTTCCGCCAACCTGACCGCGCGCGCGCCATCGCGCAGGGAGGGATCGAGCGCCGTGGCGAGCACCCAGGAAATATTGGCCTGTGCGTTACCATCAGCTGGGTCCGACCGAAGTGCTTCCTCCCACTGTGCCAAGGCCGCTTTGGCCTGATGCTGCCGGGCAAGAAGGACGCCGAGATTAATCCGCGCGTTGACGTCACCGGGATAGTCGGCCACGCGTGCCCTCCAGAACTCCTGGCCAGCATCAATTTCCTCCTTCGTCGCGACCGCGGGCACTTCGCCGAAAACGCCGGCGTTCGACGGCCGGATTTCAGTCGCCGCGCGTACCTCCGCCATCGCCGCCTCGGTCTTACCCTCTGAGATGAGCGCGGTGGCGAACGCCAGATGCGCCCCGTCGTTTCGCTCGGTGACGGCGATCGTGTGAGGCCAAAGCGTTTCCGCGTTCTGCCAGTATCCAACTTGGTGGCAGCAGAGGACACTGAGAATGGCCACGGCGACTGCCCCGGCGACTGCGCCGATTTTGCGCGGGAGAAAATCCGCGCCCAACCAGACGATCGCAATCAGCAGACCGATCTGTGGCAGATAAGTGTAACGGTCCGCATGAGCTTGTCGCCCGACCTGCACCAGACCGATCACCGGAACCAGCATCCCCAGGAACCAGAGCCAGCCGGCGAGAAGGAATGGGCGTCTTTTCCGCCACAGCACGAAGGCGGCGGTCAGACTAACGAGAAGTAGCAACGACCCCAGAACAACCAGGGCGCGGTAGAATTGATCTGGTTGTGGATAAAGCGCGGCGAGATCGGCCGGCCAGAAGGTTTGCCGTAGATAGATGGCATAGCTAACGACAGCGTTTTCGAGGCGCAAGGCCGGCGGCGGCGGTGCCGTCGCCATCGCGCCGCGCTGGGCCAGAAGGGTGGCGACGATTACCCCGCCTGCCAGCGCGGCGAACGGAATTTTTTCCATTAATAATCGCGCGGTTTTTTCCGTCTCGAAACGTCGTAATGGCCAGTAGTCAATCAGCAGAAGCAGAAAAGGAATTGTGACCAGCATCGGTTTCGCCATCAAGCCGCCGGCGGCGAGAAAGAGGCAGAGAAGATACCGGCTCGCTCTGGGACGTTTCGCATACCAGCTGTAAGCCCAAAGGAGCGCGGCGAAAAAGAGTCCGCTCAACACGTCCTTGCGTTCCGCGATCCATGCCACCGATTCGGCCCGCAGCGGATGGATGGCGAAAAGCGCGGCGACGAGGGCGCTCCGCCAACGCGCGCCTGTCATCGCCTGCAAAGCGAAGAAAAGCCCAACTGTCGTTAGCCCGTGGAGAAACAGATTGACTGCGTGCATCGGTCCGGGATTGAGACCGAACGCGGAGACGTCCGCCATGTGCGAGATCGTCGTCAGCGGGTGCCAGTTGCTGGCGTGAAAATGGGTCAGGGCCCACCCGATCTGCGCAGGGCTCAACCCGCCCATCACCGCCGCGGAGCGGTAAACGTAATCGCCCTCGTCGTACCGGACCCAGTCGAACCAAACGCTCCGTCCGAAAACGAGAACGACCAGCGCGAAAAGCGCTGTTGAAATGAAAAGGTTAACGCGGCGCGCGGGCACGCCCTATCAAGCGCCTTTTCGCGCCGAACTCAATCGGTTTAGGGGCAAGACCGTCCGAGCGCAGTCAAGGCCGACGAACTTAGACGTCGTAATACATCGAGAACTCGTAGGGATGGGGGCGCAGCCGAAGTTGGTCATACTCCTTCTGTTTCATCTCCAACCAGTTGACGATAAAGTCGGAAGTGAAAACGTCACCTTTCAGGAGGAAGTCATGATCCTTCTCGAGGGCTGAGATGGCCCCAGCTAACGAGTCAGGCACACTCGGGACGTTCGCCAGTTCTTCGGGCGGAAGGTCGTAAAGATTTTTATCGAGCGGATCGCCCGGATCGATGCGGCTTTGGATGCCGTCGAGGCCGGCCATGAGCAGGGCCGCGAAGGCGACGTAAGGGTTGGCGGCGGGATCCGGAGTACGGAACTCAATGCGCTTTGCTTTCGGGCTGGCCGAATAAGTCGGAATACGAATCGCGGCGGACCGGTTACGCGCGGAGTAAGCCAGATTCACCGGCGCTTCGAAACCGGGGACGAGGCGCTTGTAACTATTGGTGGTTGGATTGGTGATGCAGGTGAGGGCGGGAGCGTGCTTGAGAATGCCGCCGATAAAGAAAAGGGCGAGGTCGCTCAGGCCGGCGTAGCCTTTGCCCGCGAAGAGCGGCTTGTCGCCGTTCCACAAGGACATGTGAGTATGCATGCCGCTGCCGTTGTCGCCGAAAATCGGCTTCGGCATGAAGGTGGCCGTCTTGTTGTGACGACGGGCCACGTTGCGCACGATGTATTTGTAATACTGGAGGTGATCGCTCATCTGCTTCATCGGAGCGTAGCGGATATCAATCTCGGCCTGACCGGCGGTGGCGACTTCATGGTGTTGCCGCTCGATCGGAATGCCCGCTTTCTCGAGCTCCAGGCACATTTCATTGCGGAGATCCTGCAGGGTGTCGGCCGGCGGGACGGGGAAATACCCTTCCTTCGCACGAATCTTATAACCGAGGTTCGGGAATTCTTCGCGCCCACTGTTCCAATGACCTTCGCCACTTTCGACGAGGTGGAACGAGCTGTTGCCCGAGTAACTGAACCGCACGTCATCGAAAATGAAGAACTCGGCCTCGGGTCCAAAATACGCGGTGTCGGCGATGCCCGTGCCCTTCAGGTAGGCGTCCGCCTTGTCGACCAAGCCGCGTGGGTCGCGGTCGTACGGCTCGCGCGTGATCGGATCGACGATGGTGCAGACGAGCGAGAGCGTCGGCTCAGCATTGAAAGGATCGATCCAGGCCGTCGTAGGATCGGGGATGACGAGCATGTCGCTGGCGTTGATTGCGCGCCAGCCGCGAATGCTGGAACCGTCGAAGCCGAGGCCTTCCTCGAA
>JBBSEO010000098.1:0-8146 GCA_038239645.1 Chthoniobacterales bacterium
CGAGACCTTGAACGGATTTTTTCCGACGACCGATCAGGGACTTCAGGCGCTTTCCGTCCAGCCGACCACCGAGCCGAAGCCAACTCGGTGGACCCAGCTCATGAGTGAGCCGCCCAAGGATCCCTACGGCAAACCTTACATCTACGTTTCGCCGGGCAGGAAAAATCCCAGCGGTTACGATCTTTACTCATCCGGCTCCGATCGGGTTCCGGACACGGCCGACGACGATTGGGGAAAGTAGTTAGTCGTTCGATTCGTCGTTCGCTGGCGTGGGCGACACTCCGGCCGCTGGCTGCGGATTTCGCGAAATAATTCCGCGCTTCAAGGGCGCGTTTGGCGGTGGAGGCACGAATGGCGTGACCTGGCCAATTGGTTGTGGCGGAAGCGATGGGATTGGCGCCGGCCGAATCATTCCATTGGGCAGCCCGCTGAGAGGCTGAACAACGTTCGCATTCGGCTGCGGCATCGCCGGCGCACCGGGAGCGTTCGCCAAGGGCTGCTGGATCAAAGCCTGATTAAAAGTGAGCGTGGCGTATTTACCGTCCTTCGTGATCGTGACCCTGGTCGCGCCGACACGTTCCGACCACTCGATGTTCGGGACCGAGTAACCATCGACCGTTTCCTTCGTGCTCAGATATTTTTTGAAATTGCGGTCAGTCGAGGATGCGATGGTCACCAGATCGCCGCCGGGCCAACGCGCGGCGTTCGCGACATAAAGGTCTTTCGCAAAATCTGGCGTCGCGGCGGGGGCGGCAACGGCCGTGGCCACGGCGAAGGGCGACCGGTTCATCATCGGCTCGTAGACTTTGAAGTCAGGCCGCTTCGGCAGAAGCTCGTCCGCCTGCACGGGGAGGACGGCGACGATCGCGAGGAAGGAGAAAGAAAGCGTTTTCATTTGGTGCGATTAGCGGGCGCGGCCCAGCGCGCGACTTTGAATTTTCCGCGCATCTGCGTCGCGTCGCTGGTGTCGACGCGCAGGTCGATGTTCTCAAAGACAACGAACGACTCGGGCGTCTGCACGTCGTAGAGGAAATGGACCAGCGGCGGCCAGGGACTTTTGGTTTCGATTGTGGCAAAGATCGACTGGTAGGCGCCGCTGGCTTCGCCGGTGCCGATCGATGGATTTTCGATCACGATATTATTCTTGGTCGCAGCCTCCTTGAGTTGATCGAGCAGGGTTGAGGCGTCGGCGGCACCGCGAAAGGCCGGTTGATGTTGCTTCAACCACGCATCGCGCTTTGACCAGAGGTCGGCATCCTGCAAGTAAATGCCCTGCTCGCGCCGCGCCTCCTTTTGCTTCGCCACTTGTGACCGGAGATTGTGTTCAGTGCCGACAATCCAGCTCCAGAGAAACAGGTTAACGAGAAGCAGGACGACCGCGGCCACCGCGAGCACGAGGTAACGTTCACGCTGACTCAAGCGCACAAACCACGCCTTCATCGCAGTTTCCCCTCCAGACGAAATTGCGCGTGGTCGTTCGGCAATAACCGCGGCGGTTGCATCTCAAAGTTGAACCGCTGGAGCGCGGGATTCTTCTTCACCTTCTCCGTGAATTGGTAGGCCAGGGCCGCAGAACTCGCTTCGCCCTCCAGCGAAAGTTGTCGGGCGGCCTGCGTGTAGGCGGTGATGTGCACATCGGCGGAAGGGAGCGATTCGTAAATCGCGCGCAGGACTTCAATCGGGAACAAACGCGGATCCAAGGCCGGCTCGAGCGACCGCCAACTGGCGGCCGACGCCTGCACAAAAGCCGCCTTCGGCTCGTCACTCGCGACGGCATGGCCAAGCTGAGCCAGGCGGAATTTCAAATAGCCGATGTGCAGGAGCGCGAGCGCGACGATGCCGGCGTAAGCCATCGCCGCCCAAACCAACCACTGGCGCCACTCTTTGCGCCGCACCTGCCGCGCGCGACGTTCCCGCCAGTTTTCCGGGAGCAAATTGATCCCGGTGGCGGCCGGTGGCGTCTCCATCCCGACGACTTCGCTTTTCGTCCCGAGCGAGCGATCAACAACCTCACGCAGCTCGTAACATTTCTCGTCGACGAGCACGTTGGAAAAACCGGAACCAACTCCTTCGAGTTCCGCGTTGAGCGCGAATTGCGGGAGTTCAAATTCGAGCGGTGCCGCCGCGCCGTTGGCACCAAGGGTGCGCGCGAAACTCAGTTTCCCGTTTTCGGCAATGGCCGAGACGAGCGTTCCCGCCTCCGGGTAAATGAAAAGAGCGCGTCCCTGCCTGGCATGAGTAGCGGCCCGATGCCCCGCATAGACGGTGACGGCGCGCGGAATAATCTGACGATCGAGCAAGGCGCGCGCGACTTCTGAGAGCCGATCGTTTTGCACCGCCACGGCCGAGACCACGCACTCATTTTCATTTTGCTCGATCACTTCGTAATCACTCGTGACCTCATCCGGCGGAAAAGGCAGCGCTTTCTCGATCTGCAATCGGACCATTTCTCGCAGCTCCTTTTCTTCGACTCTGGGAAGGCGCAAACGCTGCGCGAGGACGTCGCCGATCGGGAGCGCGAGCGTGAAACTGTCGTCTTCACCGAGGCTCTGCGCCGCTTCTTCCATCGTCTCAAAAGCGCGTACGCGCCAGGCGCCGCCATTGTGGTTCTCGGGCCGGCTGATCAGGGTCCACCCTTCCGCGCCGGGAACGAGGAACGCGTCGGTCATCACGATTCCTTCCACGTGATCAATTGGGTGGTGACGCCGGCGCGCCGGAAAACCATCTGCACCGTCCGCGTGATCTCGCCGGATCGGCCCGTGCTCACGACGCGCAGAACCGAATCGTTCACCGCGACAAAAGGTGCGAGCAGCTGGAACTGCTGCTGATTCAACCCGAGCGCCGCCTGTACCTGGTCGACACTTTTTAGTTCCGCATCGTCCGCCGTGCCCTCGATCCGATCGGCGCCGTCGCGATATTGGAGGAAGCGATCTACCAGCGGCTCCGTCATTCCCGGCAACGCCAGGAGGACATCGCGCGGCGCCCACGCCACATCGACCGGTCCGGTGCTGTTCAGAGTCAGCTCGTCCTCCCAGCCCGGCGTCGTGGTAAATTTTTCCCAGCCGCGCACTTTTTTTAATTCATCGAGGCGAGTCAGCAAGGTATTGGGCGTCGCGTAACCGTCACCGGCCTCCGCTCCGTTCAGGCGCGGGATATTATCGGCGTCGACCCAGTCGAGCAAACAATCGATCATGTGATCGCGCTCGTTCAGGTCATAACCCTTGAGCTCGAGATAACGGCGCAGGATTTCGATCCGGGCCGGATTTTCCCCCGCGACGAGCCAGTTCAAATTCAGCCGGCCACCTTCCCCCGTAATTCGGACGTCGTAACTTTGCCGGGGCGTGAATTTTCCGTGCAGGTTGGGCGAGCCCGGCTTGAGATTTGGGAGGAGCGCAACTTCGGCGCCCGAACAAGCCATGGCGCGTGCTTCGAGCATGCGATTTTCCACCCCGGAAATCGCGATGCGCGAATCCAGGTCGAGCGCCCACGACATCACCATCGCGGAAAGCAGAAAGAGCGCCCAGAGTGCGAGCAGAAGCGCGGCGCCGCGATGTTTTTGAAATTTCACAGGGGGGTGCGGGCGAGCGGAATGATCATTTCGAAGGGAACCCGCAGGTCCCGTCGAACAATCGTTAACTTCACCAGCCGGGGCAAGGTAACGGCATCGGTCCACCGTTGCACCCACGTATTCAGGCGCGAGTCGAAATAACGAATCTGCAATTGGCGCACATCCGGCAGGAGACGGACCCAGCTCTCATCCGAATGGCTCACATTCGCGCTTCCTTTTGGCTGTCGCAGCAGGCCGAGGTCGAGGCGATCGCTTTTTTTGTCGGCCCGTTGCAGTCGCAGACTGACGCGATAATCGCCGTCCGCATAACGCGTCAAGACACCCGGGCCCGCGCCGCAAATCCACGTGATGACGTCCCGGTCCTCGTCGTTGGTACGGAACGCGTCGCCGATCAATGCGCCCGAGCCCGGCGGCAGGGATTGCAGTTGCTGCATGAGCAATTCGCGCAAACCATCATAACTCGCGTCGGTCGCTTCCATTTCGGAAGAAATGCGCATGGTCGTGATGTTCGATTGCACGAAACGGTAAATCGCGAGCGACATCAGCGCGAGGATGGCGACGGCGAGCGTCACCTCGAGCAAGGTGAAAGCGGCTCTAGCGCGCGCGGTAAACATAGAAGGCAATCTGTTTGGACTGCGCGGATCCGTCGCGCTGCCAGTTCGCGGTCAGCGTCACCCGGCGAAGACCGGGGATGATGACGTTGTTCTCTTTGATCTCCTGCGCCGTCGTTTGCTGCAAAAGACGGACGTCGCCGAATCCGGTGTCGATTTGTATGTCTTTCTTTTCGTCCGGTGTGGTGGGAGCGGTTTGGATCTCCGCCATGCGATTCGCCAGGATTTCGCGCACGCGCGCATCATCGGCCCTCAAAGCACTGGCGCTGATGCAATTTCCGACTGCGCGGCCGAGAGCCACGACGCCAATGGCGAAGATGGCCAGCCCGAGCAAGACCTCGTAAAGCGCAAAGGCGCGAGAATTAGCGCGGCGCATAGGCAACGATTTGGGAAATCGCATTCAAAGGTTCGTAATTCGCGGTCCAGCTTCCATCCCTCCCGCTGAACTTCACCTGGGCCGGTTCGCACACGCCCGATTCCCAGAAAATCCATTGTCCGGTGATGTGTTTGGACAGCGCTGCCGGAAGATCAAGGTTCCAATGATCGTTGCGCGCGATCACAATCTGCGCCAGCGGCTGGGCCGATTCACCCTTGGCCAGAACAAACGGCCCGAGCGATACTTCGTCCTGACTCCAGCGAATCAGATACGCTCGATGCTCAGCCATGCTGCGCTGGTGCGCCTCCCGCACGAGATCGTTAAAGCGATCAAGCGTGCGATGAAGCCGCCGGTCGGCCAGAACCCCGGAAAGGCTCGGCACGGCCAGCCCCAGCAAAAGCAGCATGATGAAGATGGCAATGACCATTTCCACCAGTGTGAACCCGTGTCGACGCCGCATGACGCTAAAATACGCCGCAGTCGGAAATTCACAATGTAGCGCCCGGTGACAACCAGCCGCTAAAAAATGGCAACCGACCGGCAGCGTCGGGTTTATGATTATGGTAGGGTCTGAGGGATGAAAAGCACGGACGGAGCGCATCAAAACTACCTCCGCGCTGCCGTGCTGTTCGCCGCGATGTGCGTCGCCGCCATCTTCATCTGGCAGGGCGTGATTGGTCATGGCAATCCCGATCCGCTTCAACCGCGCACTCCTCCGTTGGTGGCATCGCTCGACATCGCGGTGCTCGTTTTTCGCGAAGGGCTGGAATGCATCCTGGTCCTTGCGGCCATCACCGCCAGCATGCTCGGACCGAAACGCATCCTCCGCCGGCCCGTGATGTGGGGCGCATTCTGTGCTTTTCTCGCCACCCTCGTGACCTGGTTCATCGCCACTGGGATCATGGGTCAGCTGAGCGAAAACGTCTCCGCGCTCAACCTTCAGGCCGCGACCGGATTGCTGGCGGTGATTGTCCTGCTGGTGATCATGAATTGGTTTTTCCACAAGGTCTATTGGGGCGGCTGGATCCGACATCACAACCGCCGCCGCAAATCACTCTTCGACCTTGGCGACGAATCGCCCAAGGTTCGCTGGGGACTCTTGATGCTCGGATTCACCTCGCTCTACCGCGAAGGGTTCGAAGTGGTCCTGTTTCTGCAGAGTTATAACCTGCGCCTCGGCGGGCAGGTGGTGCTCAAGGGCACGATGCTCGGCCTCGTCTTCACCGGGATGGTCGCCCTGCTCACTTTCGTACTGCAGGCAAAGTTGCCCTACCGCAAAATGTTGATTGTGACCGGCGCGCTGCTCGGGGTGGTGTTGCTGGTGATGGTGGGCGAGCAGGCGCAGGAAATGCAACTCGCGCACTGGATCCGCGCCACGCCGATCCCGTGGCTGCAAAACGTCGTTCCGGCGTGGGCAGGATTATGGTTCGCGATTTTCCCGACTTACGAAACGATCGCGGCCCAGCTTTTCGCCGCGCTTCTGGTGATTGGATCCTATTACGGGGCGCGACACTTCGGTGAGGGGAGATCGGCACCACCTGAAGCCGCGGCGAAAAAGCCCGCGGAGCGCGAGCCGGTTCGTCTGGCAAAGGCTGTCGCGCGCTAACGACGCGCCTTGTTCTTCACCAGCACCTGAGTGCTGGCCGCCGGAAGAAGCAGGATCACCAGCGCAAAAAGGAAGATGGTCGAGCCGGAATCGGGAACCGATTCTGCCGGCCCGTTGGGGGCGCTACCCTGTAGCCCTGCTGGAGCCAGCACCGCGTAATCCTGCCCCGGACCGGACAACGCAATCAGGTTCGCGCGGGGGCCGGTGTAGGACTGGAGCTGCTGCAAGAACGAGCTCGCACCGTAATCATTACCGCGGACGGAGAATCGGCTCCCGCCAACAATTTCCCAGATCGCAATTTGCAATCCGGCTGCCTGTTTGTTCGATATTGTCGGCGAATAAAAGAGCGCCCAAAGATCAGAGATTTTTCCGGCGGACACCGCATCCATCGTTCCAGGTGCTTTCGGCGCGTTCTGCAAATCCAGGAATACATATCCGGGAGATGACGGAACACTGGGATGGAAAGGATCGATGCAAAAGCCATCCATGGCCACGCCGTTGACGACGAGCTGGTTCACGCCGGCCCAAACCTTGCCTTTATAAAATCCGGGGAGGGAAACTTTGACCACAGCACCACGGCTGATGCCCAGATCCTGGACAGTAAAAGGCGCGGCCTTTGCCGCCGTCGCCCCCAGCCCCAAGAGAAGGGTAAAACCAATAAATAGAATACACCGTCGATAAGCCCCGCGCATGTATGGTTAATAGTATTTTTATGATAATTATGGAAGGGAAAGTTTTCGGATCGCGGTCGCGCTTTTTGTTAATCTATCTATAAATATCTTATGACAAGATATTTATATATTATCTTTAGCAATTGAAATCTTGTTGACAGCCGCTTCTTCGTCGACCGCCGTTTACGGACCACGAATTGCCTGGGGACAAGCGCCACGGAAAGATTTGAGTCTGCTTCCCCGCATTGGATCGCCTTGCGGAAGAGCCTTCCGCCCGCGACTGTCTGATCATGCCACGACCTTGTTTCGTCTTCGCTGCCCTGTCGCTTTCAGTCGCTACTTCGGTGCTTGCGGCCCCTACTCCGGCGCCGCCGACTGATCCGAAACTTTTTAATGGAATTCAGTGGCGACAGATCGGCCCGTTCCGCGGTGGACGAGCGCTCGCCATCACCGGCGTCTCAGGCGAACCGAACACCTGGTATTTCGGCGGCGTCGCGGGCGGGGTCTGGAAAACCACCGACGCCGGTGCGAATTGGACGCCCCTGTTCGATAAGCAGGACATCTCGTCCATCGGTGCCATTGCTGTGGCGCCAAGCGAGCACAACACCATTTATGTTGGCGCGGGCGAAGCCGCGATCCGCGGCAACACCACCTACGGCACCGGCGTTTACAAGTCAGTCGATGGCGGCCGGAACTGGAAAAACATGGGTTTGCGCGACACCCACCAGATTGGCGCGCTCATTGTCCATCCAACGAATCCCGACATTGCGTTAGTCGCGGCCTTTGGGCACGCCTTCGGGCCGAACCAGGAGCGCGGAATTTTTCGTACGACGGACGGCGGCAAGACGTGGACGAAAGTTCTCTACAAAGACGAAAACACGGGGGGAATCGACGTTGTCTTCGATCCACATAACCCCAACGTCGTCTTTGCCTCGATGTGGCAGGCGCGCCGTCAACCCTGGTTCTTTTCCAGCGGCGGCGCGGGCAGCGGCCTCTACAAATCGGAGGATAACGGCGTGACCTGGCGACAGTTGACCGGGAATGGGTTACCCGACGGCATCCTCGGAAAGATCGGCCTTTCTGTGTCGGGGGCCGAGAGCGCGCGGGTTTACGCGATCATCGAGGCGAAGGAGGGCGGAATTTACCGCTCGGAAGATGGCGGCGAGAACTGGACGAAGATCAATGACGATGGGCGCTTCCGGCAGCGCGCCTGGTATTTCAGCAAAATTTACGCGGACCCCAAATCGCCCGACACGGTCTACGTCCTGAACACCGGTGCCTTCAAATCAGTCGACGGGGGCAAGACGTTCACTC
>JBBSEO010000099.1:0-8014 GCA_038239645.1 Chthoniobacterales bacterium
ACTGTGTTCGGACTCGCCGCTCACGCCACGCATTTTGTCATTTTCTTCGCTCTCGCTGGCCTGGTCTTAATCCTCGGCCGTCGCCGCCTGGTCTTGACCTTTCTCGGCGGAATCTGTCTCGGGCTGGCAGTGTTAATGAAGCAACCCGGCCTCTTCTTCCTTCTATTTGCACTGGGCTGGCTGATCTATTCCTTTCCCAAGAATAGAATGAGCGCGACCGCTATCCTATTATTCCTTCTCGGGGCGGTCCTGCCATTTGCCCTAACGATTCTTTGGCTTTGGTCGGCCGGAACACTAGGCAACTTTTGGTTCTGGTGTTTCGGCTACGCCCGCGAATATGGAAGCCTCTACGGTTGGCGCGACGGCATGGTTATCTTCGGTGAGACCATCCCTTCCGTCATCAGTATCTGCTGGTCCCTTTGGCTCCTGGCTATCGCCGGCGTCATCGTCGCGGCGAAGAAGTCGCCGCAGCGACTTTTCCTTTTCTCTCTTTTCATCGCCTCCGGCCTCGCGGTCTCGCTGGGCTTCTACTTCCGTCGACACTACTTTGTCATGCTCCTGCCATCGCTCGCGCTCTTTATTGGCAGCTTCTACCAATACCTCGTTCATCTCAGACACAGCTCGGGTCGTTGGTTCGCTCTGGCCGCAATTACGCTCGGCCTGGCCTTTCCAGTAGCTGTCGCCGCGAAGTATTTCTTTGCGCTGTCGCCCACCGAGGTATCCACCGTCACCTATTCGGATCCGACGTTTAACGAGGCCAAGATTGCCGCTGACTACCTTCGCGATCATAGCGAAACCAGCGATCGCGTCGCGGTTCTTGGCTCTGAGCCGGAAATCTACTTCTATGCCAGGCGTCGCTCGGCCTCCGGCTTCATCTACATGTATCCGCTGCTGGAAGTGCAGAAGTTCGCCGAGCGGATGCAAGATCAGGCGATCGCGGAAATCGAATCTATCCGACCAAGATTTATCGTTTACGTTTGGACCCCTTATTCCTGGAGCGGTTCCGAATCAACGGGGAAGTTACTGCTGCAATGGGCTGGGAACTATACCGGAAGCAACTATCGACCGGTTGGCCTGATCAACATGCCATCACATGGACCAGTAGCGCGGTATCTGCCACTCGCGGCGCAGAAGATGTCGGTAGCCGACAGGTTCATTTTGATTTTCGAGAGGAAATGACGAAGCTAAATTCTCTTCATGTTTCCTGAATTCGATCGCCAGCTTGGCCAAACCCTCGACGAGATTCGGGCGCAGGGTCTCTACAAGACGGAGCGCGTCATTACCACCCCGCAGGAAGCACACATCGCCGTCGGCGGCGAGGCGAAGGTATTGAACATGTGCGCCAATAACTATCTCGGACTCGCTTATCATCCAGCCTTGATTGCCGCGGCGAAAAAAGCCTTGGACACGCACGGGTTCGGCATGGCCAGCGTCCGCTTTATCTGCGGCACGCAGGACCTGCACAAGGAACTCGAAGCCGCTCTGACGAAATTCCTGGGCACAGAAGATACGATTCTTTATCCGAGCGCCTTCGATGCGAATGGCGGACTATTTGAAACGATCCTTGGCCAGGATGACGCGATTATTTCGGACGAGTTGAATCATGCTTCGATCATCGATGGCGTTCGCTTATGCAAGGCGCAGCGGTTTCGTTATCGCCATAACGACATGGCTGACCTGGAAGCGAAGCTAAACGAAGCGAAGGCCGCGAAAGTCAAACTGATTGCCACCGACGGCTGCTTTTCGATGGATGGAACGATCGCGGATCTTAAAGCGATTGTTGAACTGGCGCACAAATATCAGGCGCTGGTGATGATCGATGACGCGCATGCGACTGGGTTCCTCGGGAAGAACGGTCGCGGCACCCATGAATTCCGCGACGTCATGGGCGAGATCGATATTATCACCGGCACTCTCGGAAAGGCCCTCGGCGGAGCCAGCGGTGGGTTTACCAGCGGACGCCAGCGGATCGTCGAACTCCTCCGCCAGCGCTCTCGGCCTTATCTTTTCTCTAACAGCGTCGCGCCGCCGATCGTCGCTGCCAGCCTGAAGGCGCTGGAGCTGTTGAGTGCGTCGACCGAGTTACGAGACAAGCTGGAAAGGAATACGGTCTACTTCCGCGAAGCGCTGACCAAGCGAGGTCTAACGATCAAGGCCGGCATCCATCCGATTGTTCCGATCATGATTGGCGATGCCGCCAAGTCGCAGAAGTTTGCCGCCCGGATGCTTGAGAAAGGCGTCTACGTTATTGGCTTTTTTTATCCGGTTGTTCCACATGGCACCGCACGGGTTCGCACCCAGGTAAGTGCCGCTCACTCGCGCGAGGATTTGGAGTTTGCGGTCAGCGCGTTCGGCGAAACGAACGACGAATTGAAGTAGCATGCTCTATATGGTCGTCGAGCGCTTCAAAGATGCGCCGGCAATCTATCAACGATTATCCGAGCGCGGGCGAATCATGCCCGATACCTTGAAGTATGTCTCAAGCTGGATCAGCGAGGACCGAACAACCTGCTACCAGCTCCTGGAAGCGGAGAACGTGGCTGATTTTGCCACGTGGACTAGTAACTGGAGCGACCTGATGGAGTTCGAGATCACTCCTGTTCGCACTTCGGCCGAGATGATCGCCTTGATGCGTGATCAGGAGCGCGGGTGAAGAGCGATACTTGAACCGACCCATGTCTTGTCCTTGTTGAACTTCACGCCCATCATCTCTCCCTGACTTAGCCGCACGAGGTTATTGACCAGGACAGGTTCGCCATCGTCTGGCCAGACGAACATCATCCGAATCTCAGCCTTGGAACGAGCGCCTTCCGGTGTCGGGATGAAATCGGCGTAGCGCACTTTCTTTTGTAGGATCCACTCATCCGGTTTCTGAAGAATCTTCAGCTTCTCCAGCGTTGGCGCCAGATCTACCCCGAGACCGGAGAAGGAATACAGTGGTTTCAGGACGTAGTCAGCCAACTCCTCCGCGCCGGGAAAAGAGGATACCGGATAAGTTGGGGAAGTGTGTGCGGTCCGGAGAAAAGGAAGGGAGTGCTTGCTGATGCGGAAATACCAATTGGGATGTCCGGCCCACTGCACGTCCAGTTCCTCCTGAAAAGAAAAAGGAAGCTGAAGATCAGGTCGCCGTTGCAGTTCATCGAAAATGACCCGGTTATAGATTCGTTCGATCCGGACCTGCTTCCCGTCCCGCTGATAGAAAATTTCGCGTCCATCTTTCGTTAAGTCCATGACGTTAACGGGACGGACGCCGAGGAGGCGCTCGGTGCTGGCAAAGTCGACGCGCGTGCTCTGCTTCTCCGGCTCGATCTCCAGCAGGACAACGTTTTCCGGAGTGCATTCGCCCAGAATCGCCTGCCGCAACAGCGCCAGATATTCATCATCGTGCAGGTCGTGAAAGGTAGAAGTCCAGTTCCGCGGGATCGCGGGATAAAAGCGACGCATGCACTCCAGGATTAAGAATTGGAAGCCGAAGAGGCTGGGAAAGCCCTGAAGTTCAATCAAACGCGGCGTGAGGTTGCCGGCTTCATCTGCGCAAATCCCAAAATCAATGGCGACAAAAGTAGGGTGCGCCGTCTCATGCGGCACTTCGAGACCAGACGGAATCGCCGTGGCAGCGTGCCGCCGAAATTCGGACGTGCGCGTCAGGTTCAAAATCTCGGTCGCGGCGCCGGCAACTTCCTTCGTAAAAGCTTCGGTGAGGAAAATGGGGGTTTCACCCAGCCGAAAGTCCGCCGGCCAGCGTTCCGTCGTATTCACGCAACGGACAAACTGCGCGTATTTCTCCCCCGTGAAGTCGGCGTTAAAATGCGCTCGCTGACTGGGATCCATTATCTCTTTCCCGTGGCGGTGACGTGCAGGTCGTGGAGCAGACCGTCGGCGACGTCGTAGATCCAACCATGGACGGCCACCTCCTGGTCGCGCGCCCAAGCCTGCGTGACCGAGTCCGTGCGACAGACATTTCCGACCTGCGCGATGACATTTAACTCGCAGAGACGGGACGCTTGCTCGGTGCGTCCCGGTAAGAGCGCGAGCTCAGCTTCATGTTCGTGTCGCAAATTCTCGATATTGCTCAACCACCGATCGACCAAACCATGTTCGTGGCCGTCGAAGACAGCCTGGACGCCGCTGCATTTGTAATGGCCGCAGACGATGACGTGCTGCACCCGCAAGACGTCGATCCCGAATTGCAGCGCCGAGAGACCATTGAGATCGTCGGCGACAACAAGGTTGGCCACGTTGCGGTGAACAAAGACTTCGCCGGGCGGCAAGCCGATGATTTCATTCGCCGGAACACGGCTGTCCGAGCATCCGATCCAAAGATACTTGGGCGATTGCTGGTGCGTGAGGCGGGCGAAAAATTCCGGATCGCCGGCGCGCATCTGGCGAGCCCAGGCGGCGTTGTTGGCGAAAAGCAGCGCGAGATCGTCGTGGCCGCTCACGCTAAAAATGCGCCCTGACGCATGATCGGCTCGCCGTCGAACCAGATGTCGAAATCACGCCCGACGCAATCGATGTGCGTGGTGGACGTCCAGTTCGCGCCGGTGTGTTCCGCGTAGGGATGTCCGAAGGCGATGTGAATGCCGGGGATTTTCTCATCCTGCAAAATGTGACCGATAATATGCGTGCAGGCGGTATTGGTGCCGATGGCAAATTCACCCACGCGATTGCTATTTTCGTCGGTGCTGGTGTAGGCGCGAAACTCCTCCAGCAGCCTCTTGTTTTCCGAGCGCAGCGAACGGATGCGATTGTTTTCCACTTCGATCGTGAGCGGCGCGCTTTGCAGATCACCGTAGCGCTCGCAAAGATAATCTCCCACGACGCCGTCGACGACGAAGACGCCGTGGCAATTTTTCGGTGAAGTAAAAATCTCGCCCCCGGGCAGGTTGCCCCATTTGTCGGGCGTGATCAGGCCGCTCGTCTTCAGCCATTTCAAATCCGGGGAAAGTTCTGCTTCGAACTCGGTCCCATGCGGCGTCTTGCATGTCACCACCGAAGTCATCCGCGCGCGCTCAACCAGTCGCTGGCTCAAGGCGTCGATCGCGATGAAATCCGCGCGCATTCCTTCGAGCATGATCTCGCGGTTAATGTTCACCATGTGGCCGTGGCGGATCCGATGGCGATTCACGACATCGCTCATTTGCATGCGCGATCGCAGTTCGCCGGTCTGGGTTTGCGCGCAGAAAATCGAGACCTGCGATTTGGCGAGGTCGTCCAGAATAATCCGCGGCATGTTTTTCAGCGGACGTTCCGCGTAATTTTCGAGCACAAAGACAGCGTGCTCAGCGCCCACTTCCTCGACCTCGGCCTGCAAGGCGGCGGCAATCTCCGTCGTCACTTCGTCGGTGATGATCGTAATGCGTTCTTCCGGCTTCACGCGCAGGCAAATCCGGACGGCATTGCGCGCGCCGGGAGCGAGTTCGGCGTCGAGCGTATCGAGGGCAAGGCGATCCGGCATAAGCCGATTAAGTTGCCCGATTATTCTGCTCCGGCAACCGCGACTGACGTTGTTCTACGCCGTCGCGCGAAGCTGCTTCCTGCCGAAAATTTTCAAGCCGAGCAGTCCGAAGAGTGAGCCGAAAATTCCCGCGAAAATCAGGCCGCCGATTAATTGGAAAATGATCGTGTACCAGGCAAACGGCTTCGTCGCTTGCTCTGCCATTTTCGACTTCATCATCTCGAGTGAGGCAGGACTCATGAAGGTGGAGAAAATTCCCACCATCAGGTCCCCGTTTTGCTTTTGCCAGAGTTGGAAATCGAAGAATTGCCAGATGATGTCGAAGACGACGGCAGACGCGATGCCGCCGAAAAATGTGCTGAGAAAGCCCAGCTTGGCTGCATCCTTGCCCGCCAGAAACTGACCGCGCTGCCGCGTCGCGTGCCAGACGGCCACGAGCGCTCCCACGAGGTAAGCGGTAATGAGGAAATCGTTGACGTAGGGCGTGAGATAAACCAGAGCGGTGGCAATCGCGCCCACGTAGATTGAGCTTTCGAGTTGAGGCTTGCTGGGAGCCAAATCGGAGTTCATCCTGCGATTATGGCGATGCGGCCTTTAGTTCGGCAAGCTTCTGCTCCGCCTTTCGCACCGACGATTTTCCGGCACTGCCGAGGGCCAGGAGCTTTCGCTGTCGTTCGAGATTAACCGAAGCCGCATCGAGTTCCGCCTCTCGCTGTTTCGCGATCGCAGCGTTGACCGATTCTTCGAGCGAGGATTTGCTCGCGTCGCTCGCGGCCGAGAAGCGCGCTTTCGCCAGTTCGGCTTCGAGCCGGACCACGCGCAGCGCCCGGTTCTCCGCTTCGACTTTCGCCAGCGCTCCAATTTTCCACAATCGCTCCGCACCTCGCGCACTCTCCCGGGCGCGGGCCAGCTTTCGCTCGAGATCGCTCACGCTCGTGGGCGCCTCCTCTTTCGCCGGCAGGACAAGATTTCCCGGGAGAATCGGCGGCTCGACTTCGAACGATCCCGGTTCCAGGTCCGGCAGTTGACCGTGCGCGGCCAAAGCGGCGACAAGGAACAGCCCGGCGGGCAAAGCGCGCCACATGATTAAAACAAAAGCATAATCTTCGCCGTTCGCCCAGCGATTGCCCGTGACGCGCCCGCCTTTTCGTCTAATGTTCGCGCCGCGCAATGCCGCGGAATCCCGAGCTCAAGAAAATTCTCCTGATCGGCTCCGGTCCAATCGTGATCGGGCAAGGCTGCGAATTTGACTATTCGGGCGTGCAGGCGTGCAAGGCTTTGCGCGAGGAAGGTTATGAGATCGTGCTGGTGAATTCGAACCCGGCCACGATCATGACCGATCCGGAATTTGCGGATCGCACTTACATCGAACCAATCACGGCCGAGGTGATCGAAGCGATCATCGAGCGCGAAAAGCCCGACGCGCTGCTGCCGACGATGGGCGGACAGACCGCGCTGAATGCGGCGATGGAGCTTTACCGCAACGGCGCCCTCGTCCGGCACAACGTGAAACTGATTGGCGCCAACGCGCAGGCGATCGCGAAGGGCGAAGACCGGCAGCTTTTTAAGGAGGCCATGCTGCGGATCGGCCTCGATGTTCCGCGCTCCGGCATCGCCCACGACATCACCGATATCGAAGCGATCGCCGAAACGATCGGCGGCTTTCCGCTGATCATTCGCCCGGCCTTCACTCTCGGCGGCGCTGGCGGCGGCATCGCCTACAACCGCGAAGAGCTGGAGGAAATTGTCGGGCGCGGGCTGGCGCTCTCGCCGGTGAGCGAAGTTTTGATCGAGGAATCGTTAGTCGGCTGGAAGGAATTCGAAATGGAGGTGATGCGGGACCGGGCCGACAACTGCGTCGTCGTCTGCTCGATCGAAAATCTCGATCCGATGGGCGTGCACACGGGCGATTCGATCACGGTCGCGCCGACGCAGACGCTGACCGACAAGGAATTTCAACTGATGCGCGACGCGAGTTTCGCGGTCATCCGCGAGATCGGGGTCGAGACCGGCGGCTCGAACATCCAGTTCGCGGTCAATCCGGACACGGGCCGCATGGTCGTGATCGAGATGAATCCGCGCGTCTCGCGCTCGAGCGCGCTGGCCTCGAAAGCGACGGGATTCCCGATTGCCAAGATCGCGGCCAAGCTCGCGGTCGGTTACACCCTCGACGAAATCAAAAACGACATTACCCGCGAAACGCCGGCGAGCTTCGAGCCCACGATTGATTATTGCGTAGTGAAAGTTCCGCGGTTCACTTTCGAGAAGTTCCCGCAGGCCGACTCCGTCCTTACCACCCAGATGAAAAGTGTCGGCGAGGCGATGGCGATCGGCCGCACCTTCAAGGAGGCGCTCCAGAAAGCGCTGCGCAGTCTGGAGATCAAACGCTTCGGCTTGCTCGGCGACGGCGCCGAATGGGCGGCCGACGCGGAAAAACTGCGCCGGAAATTAGCCGTCCCGAACGCGGCGCGGATTTTCTACGTCGCGCAAGCGATGAAAAGCGGGATGGAGATCGAGGAAATCTTCGCGCTGACGAAAATTGATCGCTGGTTCCTG
>JBBSEO010000100.1:0-7954 GCA_038239645.1 Chthoniobacterales bacterium
ACGCGCGCGGAGCGACAAGAAATTCGGCCAGCAAATGGTCGATCACTGGGACGAATTGAAAGCGAAGATTCCAGTCGGGACGGCGCCGACCGGTTTGAAGTTGCCGCGTCTGGCGTTGCCGGAGATCGACGAAGCCGGCGACATCACGCGTTACTTGTTAGGAGACGGTTTGCCGGGCGAGTTCCCGTTTCTAAACGGCGCCTACCGCGAGATGTATCTCGAGCCGATGCCTCAGCCGCCGGTTGAGGCCGGCGCCTTCGAGAAAAACGGGCACGGCAAGAAGGCCAAGCTTGACGGCAGCAGCAACGGGGTGAAGAACGGCGCCAAGCCGCAGGTGGCGGAAGAACCGACGCGTTTGTTCTCCGGGCTCATGCTGGCCGAAGATACGAACGAGCGTTTCCATTTTCTCGGACGGCATCAACGTTCGAAACGACTCAGCACCGCGTTCGACGGACCGACGCTTTACGGCATCGATTCCGATGCGCCCGGCATTCTCGGGAAGATCGGCGAAGGCGGCGTCGCGGTCGATACCGTCGAAGATATGGTCCGGCTCTATGACGGGTTCGATCTCGGTTCGCCCGATTTTTCGGCGTCGATGACGATCAGCGGTCCGGCCCCGATCATCATGGCGATGTATATCGCGGCGGCGAAACGGCGCTTCGGCTCGGACATCGTTCCGAAACTGCGCGGCACGATTCAAGCCGACATTTTCAAGGAAGTGCAGGCGCAAAACGAAACGATTTTCCCGGTGGAAGCGTCGCTCCGTTTTCTGACCGACATGATGGAATACACCACGCGCGAAATGCCGCGGTGGTATCCGGTTTCGATCAGCGGCTACCACATTGGCGAAGCGGGCTCGACCCCGGTGCAGCAGGCCGCCTACACTCTTTCAAACGGATTCGCCTACGCGGAAATGATGGCCGGGCGCGGCCTCGATGTGAACGATTTCGGTCCGCGACTTTCCTTCTTTCTCGATTGCGGACTGGACGTCGAATACATCGCACTGACCCGCGTTTCGCGTCGCATCTGGGCGATCGGAATGCGCGACGCTTTCGGCGCAGGACACAAGGCGCAGATGTTCAAGGTGCACACGCAAACCAGCGGACGCTCGCTCGTCGCCGCCGAGTTCAAGAACAACCTCACCCGGACCGCGGCCGAGCTGATGCTCTCCTATATGAACGGCACCAACTCCTGTCATTCCAACAGCGCCGACGAACCGTTCACGACCCCGAGCGAGGAATGGATCCGTCTCGCCGCGCACGGCCAGGCCATCCTGCTCGATGAATCCGGCATCTTTAAGCACACCATGAACATGCTGAGCGGTTCGCCCGGAATGAAAGCGGTCGAGCGAGCGGTCGAAGCCGCGATTTTGGAAGAGTTCCGCGAGATCGAACGTCTCGGCGGCGTGATGGGCGCAGTGGAAAATCGTTATCAGCGCAGCCAGATCCAGACGGCGGCGCATCGTTACGAACAACAGATCTACAACGGCACCCGCCCGATCATCGCCTTGAACAAATACCGCAACGATTCCGAGGAAATGCCGGAGTTCGAACTGGCCCGCACCCCGCGCACAAAGCAGCAATTGCAGGTCGATCGCCTGAAGAAATTCAAAGCGAAGAACGCGCGCAAAGCCGAAGCCGCCCTCAATAAATTGGCCGACGTAGTGGAGACGGACGAGAATTGTTTTCCCGCGCTGATGGAAGCGGCGGAAGTCTGCTCGTTAGGTCAGATTTGCGAGCGATTGCAGGAAGTGGTGGGACGTTTCCGCCCGATGGTTTAGCCGGCGCGATTCGCGGCTGCCAGATAGCAGCCGGTCATCGCGTTATGCAAATGCAGGTAGGCGATCCGATCGTTCGCGAACAAGCGCTCGATCGCCGCCGGCAGTTCGTGGCCTTCCGTGACCGCGGCGTCGCGCATGTAGCCAGCTTTGTCGTAACCGCGGACGGACAAAAACCTCTTCCGCAAAAGCTCGGGCACCTCGCCGGGCGCAAAATTCGCCACCGACGCGTTTTCGCGGATGAAGATGGGGCCGCTCGCACGATAAGGCGCCTCCACGGCGTGATATTGGTATTCCAATAATAAAAGCGTTTCACCCGCCGAGGCGTCCTGCATGCTCACTCGGCACGGAAACGCCGTCGGAGAATCCGCGACCACGCGCTCCGCGTGCTGCGCGTGCAACTGGTCGTTGTTCGCCGAAAAGAGGTGCTGGAAAGTTGCCCTTGGTAACGGGTGAATTTGGAAAAGAGTCGGTTGCATGCGGGAACCCTCCCGGCCAGCACGTTGAGCCTCAACCGATTTTGCGACGTTGCATTTCAACCTCAGTGCAGGCTTGGCTCGCCTCCCGCCCTCCGAAATAATCGTCCGGTGACGAAGTCGAAACAGCGGACGCAAATCCGCCCACGCCTGTCGCTTCCCGCGAGGAAACGCGCGGTGTCTTCAATCGCTTTCTGGCGCACCACACTCGTTCTCCAGCCAACCGGCATGCTTTCGCCGTTCGTCGTAACCCCCTAACGAGTTAGATGCGAAGTCCATTTCTCGGGCTAACGTTGGCGGCCGTTACCGGAATTATCCTCGCGGACAATTTTCCGGAGTTTCAGGTCGCGATCACGATTTTCGCTTTCCTCGCCGCGATCCTGGTCTGGCGCTGGCCCTCCACCCTGGGCGCATGCCTGCTCGTCGCGCTCGCTTTTTATTCTCTGCACGCTCGACGAGCAGAATCCTCACGGTCGATTTCTCACCAGTCCCTGAAAGTAGCGACGGTGACCGGAACGGTGATGACCGAACCAAAGAAAGATGTTCGTGGCCAGAGCACGTTTCTCCTGCGTGTTCGCGAAGCCCGGTTCGATCAAGGCGAGGATGTCGCTCTTTCAGAAACGGTGCTCACGCGCTGGCGCGGCGCCCCGGAAATCGGCGACACGCTCATCCTCTTTGGAACGCTCGACTCCGTCGAGCCGCCACGAAATCCGGGCGAATTTGATCTGCGCGCCTATCTCGCGCGCAAGAATGTGAAGCGCGTTTTTGTCGTCCACTCGCCCGAGAACGGCCGGATTCTCGATCACGGCTCACGCTTTAATATTCTGCGGGCCGCGGGGCGCTCGCGCGCCTGGATGCAACGAACTCTGTCTCGCGGGCTGGAGGATTCGCCGGACGTAGCCGGTCTTATCTGCGGCACCAGTCTCGGGCTGCGTCATCAAACCGCCGACGACATCGAAGAGCCTTTCCAGCAAACCGGGACGCTCCATCTTTTCGCGGTCGCGGGTCTGCATGTCGGCATCGTCGCGACGTTACTCTGGACGGTTGCGAGCGTGCTGCGCCTCCCGCGCAAGATTGCCGTCGCTGGCATTATCCCGCTGCTCTTCTTCTACGCGGCAATCACCGGCCTTCACACCGCCAGCCTCCGCGCCGCCGTCATGAGCGCGATCATGCTCGGCGGAATCTTCTTCGATCGACGAGTGTTTGCCTTGAATAGTCTGGCCGCAGCGGCGTTTCTCATTTTGCTGGTCGATTCGAACGAACTCTTCACCAGCGGATTTCAACTTTCGTTTTGCGTCGTCGGCAGCATCGTTTTTTTTGCGGACAAGTTTTCGATCGCGACGCGAAAATTGGTCCAGCCGGATCCGTTTTTCCCCCGCTCACTTTTCGGCCCGATTCGGCGCGGTAGTTTCGCACTCCTCGATCATGTCGCCAACGGCTTTGCCATTTCGCTCGCGGCGTGGCTCGGCTCCCTCCCGTTGGTCTATTGGTATTTTCACCTCGTCACGCCGGTTTCTCTCGTCGCGAACCTCGCCGTCGTTCCCCTCGCCTACTTCATCCTGGCGCTCGCGCTTCTTTCGCTCCTCAGCGCGCCGCTCTCCCTTTCCATCATTTTCAACAACGCCAACTGGCTGCTCTCGCGCATCGTCCTCGCGCTGGTTCATTTCTTTGCCGTCGCGCCGGAGAGTCATTTCTATCTCGCCCGTCCCCACCAACGCCTCACGCCGATTTCAGCGACCGTACTCGATGAGGGCACGGGCGGCGCGCTGCATTTCCGCGCGGACAATTACGATTGGCTGATCGACTGCGGGAGCACGCGACATTATCCGCGCACCTTGAAGGAATTCCTGCACATGCGAGGCGTCGGCCAGATCGAAGGACTGGTTCTCACGCACGGCGATGCCCAGCACCTCGGCGCCGCTCCTCAGGTGATCGCCGACTTTTTGCCGCGTGAATTTTACCTCAACCCGCTCGATGTCCGTTCGTCCAGCTTCCGTCGGTTGCACGAAACTGTTGCGGAAAAGCCACGCGCTCTGATTCGCGGCGATCAACTGATGTTTGGTCCGGATGTTGCGGTGCAAATTCTCTACCCGCCACCCGATCTCTCCGTGAAAGCGGCGGACGATGCGCCCTTGATTGCGAGGATCGAAATCGCCGATCGCACGAGTCTGCTGCTCGAATCGGACGCCGGTGCCGACGCGGAAGCCGCGCTTGTAGCGGCGGGCGACGGCTTGGAAAGCGATATTCTGATTAAAGGACAGAATCACCGCGGTGGATCGGGCACTCGAGCATTTCTCGATGCGGTCAAACCACAACTCGTTATCGCCACGTCGCGCGAAAGTCCGTTGAACGAACAAATCACTGAGCAATTCGTGCAGGACCTCGCGGAGCGCGGAATCAAACTGTTTCGGCAGGATCAAACTGGCGCGGTTGAGATTGAATTTGCCGAGAACGGATGGCGCGCCCGTTCCTTCATCACCAACGAAATCGTTCGAGGGCGATAAGCCGCCGCTTTTAAAAGTTCGTTTAGCGTTCAGGCAGTTTCTTCTGCAAGAAAAGGCGATGGATCGTGCGTCCTTGAAATTTCTGCTCGAACGCGCTCGCGGGAAACTCGATCGACGGTAAAGGCTTGCTCGTAAGGCGGCCTTCAAAATTTTGCAGGACGCGCTGCATCGCGACGAAATAGTCGGCGTGATCGGTCGCGAGATGAAGGAGGCCATCGCGCTGAAGCGCGCGCGCGAGGCATCGAAGAAAATCGTCATTGAAAGTTCGCCGTGGCCAATGCCGTCGCTTTGGCCACGGGTCCGGGAAAAGGAAATGGAAAACCGCCACCGTTTCGCGATCGAAGAATGAGGAAATGCCCTTCGGCAAATCTGCCGCCACCACCCGAACGTTGGGCAGTGAATGGCTGATTACTTTTCGACAAACACTGCGCAGCCGGCCGGCCATGCGCTCAAGGCCGACGAAATTTCGCTCAGGATAAGACTGCGCCATCGCGACGAGAAAGGTGCCGTCTCCACAACCGAGATCGACTTCGAGCGGCGCGTCCCGGCCGAAAATCGCCGCCCAGTCCGGGAGGCCGTTGCCGACCGGCCCGACCAGAGTGGCCGCCTCGTCCCCGGTCAGAGTTCGTCGACCCCGCATCTGCGGAATGTATTCGCGCGAATAACTGCGCAACTCGAGTGTCTTAATCGTATGAAACATTTCCTCTCACTTTTGTGCGCGCTCGCTGTGGCCAGCATCTCTGTCGCCGCCGAGAGCCCGGCGCCGGCCGCGCCAAACCTCAAAACGGCCGTTTTTGCCGGGGGCTGCTTCTGGTGCATTCAGCCGGCGTTCGACAAGGCGCCGGGCGTGGTGAAAACCATCGTGGGCTATGCCGGCGGCACGGAGCCGAACCCGACCTACGAACTTGTGACTTCGGAAAAGACGCAGTATCGCGAATCGCTCGAGATCACCTACGATCCGGCGAAGATTTCCTACGATCAGTTACTCGACATCTATTGGAAGCAGATCAATCCGACGCAAGCGGACGGACAATTCACCGATATCGGGCCGAGCTATCGAGCCGCGATCTTCGCGGCGAATGATGACGAGAAAAAAATCGCGGAGGCTTCGAAAGCGAAATTAGCCGCCTCCGGCCGTTTCGATAAGCCAATTGTGACTGAGATTCTCTCGGGGGCGAAGTTCTGGCCCGCGGAAGATTATCACCAGAAATATTACCAGACGAACTCCATGGCTTTCGAAATGTTCGAACTTGCTTCAGGCCGAAAATCTTTCGCGAAGAAGAAAGGGAGCGAGGAGAAAAAGTAGGCGCGGCGTTAGCTTGACGCGGCGTGATCCATTGGTCAGCATCGGCCGCATGAAGCCGCTGCTTTTCAGTCTCGCCATCGGAGCAATCTTTTTTCTACCGCAGGCTTTCGCCCAGTCGCCCACCGCGACGGCCAGTCCGGCGTCACACGGGCTCGATACTCCCAGCGCCGTCACCGCGCCGGTCAGTCCCAGCGGTCCGGCGACAACTTCCACCACCAGCACCACCACGGCGATGCCAAGCGAGGCCGAAATGATGAAGCAAATGATGGAGCTCTCCAAGTTGAACGAGAATCACAAACTCATCGGCGATATGGCCGGTAACTGGAATTACACCGTCAAAATGTGGATGGCCCCGGGCGCGCCACCGATGGAATCGAAAGGCACCGCGGTGCGGAAGCCGATTCTGGGAGGCCGTTATTACACCTTCGACGTCACCGGCACGATGAAGATGCCCGGCGAGGACGGGAAATTGAAAGACTTCACGTTCAAAGGCAACTCAATCGAGGGTTACGACAACACGAAGAAGAAATTCATCGCCTCGTGGATCGATAACATGGGCACCGGCATGATGTTTTTCGAGGGAGATTACGACGCGGCGACGAAGACATTTACCTACACTTCCGAAGCGGAAATGATGCCCGGAATGAAGGTGAAGGTGCGCGAGGTCCTCAAGATCGCGGATAAGAACAACCAGGTGATGGAATGGTATGAAGACCGCGGCGGGCAGGAAATGAAGACGATGGAAATCGACTATCACCGGGCAAAATAATCGTCGCTCCGCCCTGCCTTACGAAGGCTAACGAACTTTAGAAATCGCAGGGACGCCCGGTCGATCATTTCGGCCGGGCTTTTTTTCCTGGCCACGCATGATCGCCTCGATGATTTTTGCAGGAAAAATTTGCCCATCTCTTCGGAACCGCGTTATCAATGACGCGTGCCTCATCCGAAAAAGCGTTTAGCTTCCACAAGACCGAAAGCGGACGGTCGCATTTCCCGCTTCATTGATCACCACTACCGCCACTTCAATGCCGCGGTCCTGAAAGACGCGGCCGAAGCCTACACCGCCCATTTGAAGCCGGGCGGGAAAATGATGGTGACACTCGCGGGCGCGATGAGCACGGCCGAGCTGGGCGTGTCCCTTGCTGAAATGATCCGGCGCGGCAAGGTTCACATTATCACCTGCACCGGGGCCAACCTCGAAGAGGACATTTTCAATCTTGTCGCCCGCAGCCAATACGAACGCATTCCGAATTACCGGGAGCTGAGTCCGCAGGCGGAGGAAAAGTTACTGGCGCGGCACCTCAATCGCGTCACCGACACCTGCATCCCGGAGGAATACGCAATTCGCCGGATCGAGCGGGCGGTGATGCAACAATGGAAGGCGGCAGAGAAAAACGGTGAACGCTATTTCCCACACGAGTTTCTTTACCAGATCCTGCGCGACGATCGCCTCGAAAAATATTACGAGATCGACCCTAACGATAGTTGGCTGATGGCGGCGGCGCAGAAGAATCTGCCCATCATCGTGCCGGGCTGGGAGGATTCTACCCTGGGCAACATTTACGCGGCCCGCAATATTACCGGCGAGCTGAAGGATTTTCAGACGATGCGTTCCGGCATCGAATATATGATGGAGCTAGCCGGCTGGTACCGGCAGCAGGCGAAAAAATCATCGATTGGATTTTTCCAGATCGGCGGCGGGATCGCCGGCGATTTTCCGATCTGCGTCGTCCCGATGCTGAACCAGGACGTAAAGGACGCCGATGTTCCCGAGTGGGGTTATTTCTGCCAGATCAGCGATTCGACGACGAGCTTCGGCTCTTACTCCGGCGCGGTTCCGAACGAGAAAATTACCTGGGGAAAACTGCGGGCGACGACGCCGCGGTTTATC
>JBBSEO010000101.1:0-7940 GCA_038239645.1 Chthoniobacterales bacterium
CCGCCAGCGCGATGAGCGCGCCCCATCCCAAACCGTGCGCTGGCCCGACGATGAAACGATGCAGGATCGCCGCCCCAAGAATGATCGTGGTTCCCGGCACAATCGGGACGACGGTGCCGATCACGCCCACGGCCATAAGGACAATTGCGACCAGAAATCCGAGCACTTCCATCGGCCGAACATCTTCGCCTATTTGCCGGGCCATGCATCCGACACTTTGACCCTGCGCGCTGGCTTCGATAAGGTGCGCCATGCCTCTCACCGTCGGAGTGAAAGCTCCAGATTTTACCCTCTCCTCCAAAACCGCTGATGGGCCGAAGCTGGTCAAGCTCAGCGACAATTTCGGCCAAAAGAATACGCTTTTGCTCTTTTTCCCCATGGCCTTTACCGGCACCTGCACGACCGAGATGTGCGGCGTCGGCAACGGCCTGCGCGAATACCAGTCGCTCGATTGCGATGTCCTCGGGATCAGCGGCGACAATCCGTTTGCGCAGGAAGCGTGGGCGCAAAAGGAGAAGATCAACGTGAAGTTGCTGAGCGATTATGAGCACAAGGTCACGCGCGCTTACGGAGTCGCCTACGACTCATTCCTGCCGCAGGCGAACCTGCCCATGGGGGGAGTCTCCAAGCGCGCAGCCTTCGTCATCGATCGCGAAGGGAAAATCCAGCACGTTGAAGTGCTGGAAGACGCGCGCGAGCTGCCGGATTTCGAGAAGATCAAAGCCAAACTGGGCCAGCTAAAGTGAGGGACAATTTTCAAACACTCCAGTCGTTCGAGGCTGGCGAAGGACGCAGCGCCAAGTTCCATTCCCTGCCAAAACTCGAAGAGCAGGGCTTCGGCAAAATCTCGCGGCTGCCCGTCAGTATTCGCATCGTGCTCGAAGCGGTGTTGCGCAATTGCGACGGTAAAAAGGTTCGCCGGAAGGATGTCGAAACGCTGGCGAAGTGGAACGCGAAAACGCCGGCGAACGAGGAAATCCCTTTCGTCGTCGCCCGCATTGTTCTGCAGGATTTCACCGGGGTCCCACTCGTGGTCGATCTCGCGGCCATGCGTAGCGCAGTGAAACGCCTTGGCGGCGATCCGAAAATCATCGAGCCGCTGGTGCCGGTCGATCTCGTGGTCGATCACAGTGTGCAGGTCGATTTCGCCGGCTCCGCGCAGGCCTTGCAGCTCAACATGGAAATGGAGTTCAAACGCAACCGCGAGCGGTACGAATTTCTGAAATGGGGCCAGCAAGCCTTCAAGACTTTCGGGCTGGTCCCGCCCGGTATCGGCATCGTCCACCAGGTGAATCTCGAATATCTCGCCAAGGGCGTGCTCGAGAAGGAAGGCGTTTATTTTCCGGACACGCTCGTCGGCACCGATTCGCACACGACCATGATCAACGGCCTCGGCGTCGTCGGCTGGGGCGTCGGCGGGATCGAAGCGGAAGCGGGCATGCTGGGGCAGCCGGTTTATTTCTTAACGCCGGAAGTCGTCGGCGTGCATCTGACCGGCGCGTTGCGCGAAGGTGTGACCGCTACCGATCTCGCGCTGCACCTCACGCAAATGCTGCGCGCGCAGAAAGTGGTGGGAAAATTTGTGGAATTCTACGGCGAAGGGACGGCGTCGTTGCCGGTGGCCGATCGCGCCACCATCGCCAACATGTCGCCGGAATACGGCGCCACCATGGGATTTTTCCCGATCGATAAGGAATCCGTCGCGTATCTTCGTGCGACCGGGCGCACGGAAGAAGAATGTGCCGCGTTCGAAAATTACTACCGCGCGCAAAAAATGTTCGGGATGCCGAAGAAGGGCGAGATCGATTACAGCGTCGATCTCGCGCTCGACCTCGCCGAAGTGCAACCCGGCGTGGCCGGCCCGAAGCGGCCGCAGGACCGGATCAACCTGCCCGAACTCGGCCGCACTTTCCGCGCGCTCTTCGCGAAGCCGGTCAAGGATGGCGGCTACGGGAAAAGCGAAGATTCGTTAGGAAAACGTTTTTCACTCGACCTCAATGGTCACGCGCATCCAACCAACGCGGACCTCGGGGAGGCTAGCGTGGAAAGCCCGACGGACACCGGCCAAGGCATGTCGCGCAAGAGCGCCGAGACCAAGGGCGACTTGGAAATGGTCACCAATCGTCCGACCGCGACGCCAGCGGATTTGCTCGAAGAAGCGCACGTCCCCGAATTCAAAGGCGGTCATTCCCAAATCGGCCACGGCAGTGTCCTCATCGCGGCGATCACCAGCTGCACGAACACGAGTAATCCCAGTGTCATGCTCGCCGCGGGTCTGCTGGCAAAGAAGGCGGTGGAGCGCGGACTGCGGGTCGATCCTTCGGTGAAAACGTCGCTCGCGCCGGGCTCGCGGGTTGTGACCGATTACCTGAACAAAACCGGCCTGCAAAAATATCTCGATCAGCTCGGGTTCCAGACGGTCGGTTACGGTTGCACCACTTGCATCGGCAACTCCGGGCCGCTCGATCCGAAGATCGAGAAAGCGATCAACGAGCACGATCTCGTCGCCGCCTCCGTCCTTTCCGGCAATCGCAATTTCGAGGCGCGCGTTCATCAAAACATCAAGGCCAACTTCCTCATGTCGCCGCCGCTCGTCGTCGCCTTCGCGCTCGCGGGACGCGTCGATATTGACCTCGTGCAAGAGCCGCTCGGGAAAGATCGTGACGGCCAGGATGTTTATCTGCGTGATCTCTGGCCGAGCCTCGCGGAAATTCGCGACACGCTCCGCTCCGCGCTCACGCCCGAAGTTTTCCAGCGCCTCTACCGCGATTTCGCCGGCCAGAATCCGAAGTGGAACGACATCACCTCCAGCACCGGCGAAGTTTACCAGTGGGACGAGGCTAGTGATTACATTCACGAGCCGCCGTTCTTCACCGACTTCGGCATGAACGCGGGCAAAATCGAAGACATCCACGACGCGCGCGCGCTCGGCATTTTCGGCGATTCCGTCACGACCGATCACATTTCGCCTGCCGGCGCGATCAAGGCGACGTCGCCCGCGGGAAAATATCTGAACTCGCGCGGGATCGAAGCCGTGGATTTCAACAGCTACGGTTCCCGCCGCGGCAACGACCTCGTCATGACCCGCGGCACTTTCGCCAACGTCCGGATTAAGAACCTGATGGTGCCGGGCATCGAAGGCGGCGTGACCAAACATCAACCGAGCGGCGAGGAGATGTCGATCTACGACGCGGCAAATAAATACCGCGAAGCAGGCACGCCGCTGGTCATTCTCGCCGGCCACGAATACGGCACCGGCTCATCGCGCGATTGGGCGGCGAAAGGCACGCGGTTGCTCGGCGTGAAAGCGGTCGTCGCCGCCAGTTTCGAGCGGATCCATCGCTCGAACTTGGTCGGCATGGGCGTGCTCCCGTTGCAATTTCTCGAAGGAACCAGCGCGCAAACGCTGAAGCTTGATGGCTCGGAAAAATTCAGCGTCACCGGTCTTTCGGAAAATGTGCAGCCCGGCGCGCAACTCTCACTCGAGATCGAGCGGGCGAACGGCCAACGCGAAACTGTCCTGGTCAAACTCCGCATCGATACCCCGATCGAAGTCGACTACTACCGTCACGGCGGCATCCTGCCCTTCGTCCTGCGCGAGCTGGTCGCAAAGAAGTAGGGCGCTATTCCGCGTTGCGCTGGTAGACGGTCACGAACGAGCCGTCGGCGATAAACGCGGAAACGGGCGGAGTAGCTAACGAGTTAACAAACTCCCGGCCGTAGAGCGTGGCCACCTTCGCTTCGAACTCCCAGGCCCTCGCCGGCCAGAATTTCCAGTGCGGATGCTCGACGCGATACTCGCTCGTTTTCTCTCCGCGGCGGGTGTAGCCCCAGTAATGTTCGGTGATAAATTCTTCGTGCGAGCCGGCGGCGATGGTTTGCGCTTCGCCAGAGGCGGTCATCGCCAGGCGTTCCCAGTTTTTGTCCCGGCGCCATTCGTAACGCGCGTTCACCTCGCCGTCGCGATTGCTTACTTCGCTGCGCATCGGAACCGCCCAGTAGGGCTCGCCATAGAAAACGCGCGCGACGAGAGCGATGGCCGCGCGTGGCACCAGCTCGCGGACGAAGACGACGCCCCGCCGCCAACCTTCGGGCGCTTCCTTGCGCACGTAAAAGCGCAGATTTACTTCCTCGAAATTGCGGTGCCGCGGAATCGGCCAACCCAGCACGACGGTTTTCTGAAAGAGGAAACCGATCACGCTGACGTAGGTTTCGCCTTGATAAAAATCGAGCTCGGTTCCGACCGGCACTCGCGGCGCGAGAACTTCCGGATCGATCCGGAAATTCAGCATCGCGAGATAACGCCAGTGCGCGGTCAGAAAAGGCCGCGCCTCCACAGATTAGCGGAGCAATTTTTCGAGCGTGGGGTCGGTCTGCGCGCCGCACTCAGTCGCTTTCACGTAATGGCGTTTCGCCAGTTCCTTGGACGGCGGCGACGAGGTGGCATAAATCACTGCGAGATTGAAATGCGCGTCGGCGTAGTCCGGTTTGATCGCGATCGCTTCGAGCAATTCTTTTTCCGCAGCCTCCTGCCAGCCTTTCTGGCTCGCGGTGATACCGAGATAATTGTGGGCCGAGGCACTCTTGGAATTGATCGCCAGCGCCTTGGTCAATTCGTTCAAAGCGTCGTCGTATTTGCTCTGGCGGTAGAAGACGATCCCGAGGGTGGTGCGCGCGAATTCATCCTTCGGCGCGACGGCGATGGCCTTCTTCAACGTAACTTCGGCCGACTTGAGTTTTCCGGTGCGAAAATAGACCACGCCGAGGTTGGACAAGGCGTAAAGGTTGTTCGGGCTTTTCGTCAGCAAATCCTGATAGGCGCGTTCGGCGGCGTGATATTTTCCCTTGTCGAAATTCTCCTTCCCCACCTTCGCGAGATCGACCAGATCAACCGGGACATCGGGTTTGAAGCCGTTTTGCAAAGTCGCGTCAGGCGTGGCACTCTCCTTGTCCTGCGGCACCGGCTTGTTGTCGGAATTCGGTTTGGCGAAGGTGAAGCTCGCCGTAATCATGTTCGACGAGTCGTCGGAGATGGAAACGACCGGTTCGCGGAGAAGTTTCAGCTCTTCATCGCTCAACTTCGTCACCGGCTGCGCCAGCAACCCAATCTGCTCGTTCAACGTATCCGATTTGATCTTGAGCTTGTCGAACTCGGCCAGCATCAGCTTCTTCGCCTGTTCCCGCCGCGCCTCTTCCTGGCGCTCGCGCACGACGATGTTGCGCAGAATCTGATTTTCCTTGGTCAGGCGCGTGGTTTCTTCTGGGTTCGCGCCGGTCAGTTTCGCTTTCTCCAGCTGCCCGGCCGCGTCTTCCAGCTGGGAGCGGAGACTGCTCACCGTGGCCTCGAAATCCTTGTTCTGCTTCTCGCTCGCGACGAGCTGGCCGCGCAACGCTTCCAGTGAGCGTTTCACCTCCGCCAGTTCCTGTTCCTTCTTCGGCTTGTCCTCGCTGATCTCGCGCACGGTCTTTTCCGCACTCGCCAGCTTCTCTTTCAAATCGCTGTTCTCCGCCGCCAGCATTTGCACCCGGCGCTCGGTATCTTTCATCCCGGCGATCTGGCTGAGGGCATCATCGCGTTCCTTCGAAACGGACGCGACGCGCGCATCGGCTTCCTTCGCCCGCGTCCTCTGGTTATCCCGTTCTTTTTCCGCAGCCGATCTCCCCTGCTCTGCCGTGCCCAACGCCTCTTTCAATTGCGCGATCTGCGCCTGTAACGCGGCCTGCGCCTTGGCGTCAGTCATGCCGCTGCTCTGAATTTTTCCTAACGACGATTGAGCACTGGCCAATTGATCGCGCACGCTTCGTTCCGCCCCCCGCGATTTCTCCAGATCGCGACTGGCCGCTTCCAATTTCGAATCCGATTGGCGCAGCCGGTCGTTCAATGTTTCCTTTTCCTGCTCGACCTGGTTGATTTTCGAGCGCGATTGCTGCAGCTCGGCCTGGAGCTGATCGACTTTTTCGCGCAACTTCGCCGTCGCGTCCTTAATCGTCGCGTCATCGACCGTTTTCGTCGCAGCCCCTGAAGCCGGCGGGACCGGCGACGCGGCGACGACCGGCGGAGGGGACGTTTCACCTGCAGGCCGCACAATCGTCTGGCGGTTACGCGCGCTGCCGATTTCGACCATCGGCTCGCTTTGTTTCGGCGAAATGGTTTCGTTGACCGGCGGCGCATTCGTTGCCGCTAACTCCTGCTGCGTTCCGGCTTTCGTCTGCACCCGCAAAATACTCTCCGAAACTTTTCGACTGCGATACTCGACAATCGCGGGCTGCCAGGAGGAGTGCGATTTTTTCAGTTCTTCCAGCAGGCTGCCGGCAAAACGGAACTTGGCCAGGGCGCCGGCGAATTGATTGTCCCGTTCCAATTTTTCGCCCTGCTGCGCCGTCATGTACGCTTTCAAAAACGTCTCGCTTGGATCGTCACTCTGGGCGCGCACCAGCGGCGAAGCGGCGAGGACGAAGGCAAGAAGAGCGAGGAGGAAGCGGGGCATAACGAAGCTGCCCGGGAAATTAATCGGGCGGCCGCGTCGGGCAATGCTTGGGAGAAGCACAGGTTTTGAAGCGGAGAGCGTGCCAGTGTTGTTGCAAAAGGCGAGCCAAAACCTACACTGCACGCTCGCGTTAAGACGGTGGCCATAGCTCAATGGTAGAGCTCCAGATTGTGGTTCTGGCTGTTGCGGGTTCGAGTCCCGTTGGCCACCCGCTGACCCCAAAGCGCCGACTCTGTGCCTGTAGCTCAACTGGATAGAGCTTCTGACTTCGGATCAGAAGGTTGGGGGTTCGAATCCCTCCAGGCACGCGGCTGGCACGTCGCTTTGTAGATTTTGGTTAGCCGGGAGATGGGAACTCCCAAGGCGTAAAGCAGGGCAATGAGCCCGTAAGACATCGTTAGCTTCCACTTCCCCAGTCGTTCGTAGCGGCGCGTGTCGACCGCGAGGCGTAATTGACTCGCGCGAACCGAACCGAGCCGGCGCAGTGCGCGATAAAATTCCACGTCTTCCATTAACGGCACCTGCGGAAATTTGCCCGCGGCAAGATAGCCTTCACGTCGGCAAAAGAACCCGTGGTCGCCGCAACGGATCCGCAGGATGAACCCGGCGTAGTGCGCGAAAGTGTCGGTCAGGCGATACGCGAGCGAACGCCGCGGCAGGCGAATGCGAAAATAACCGCCGGCGCATTTCGGGTCGGCCAGCATCCGGCGGATCTCGTCGAGCGAACCGGCCGGAATATGAGAATCGACGTGTAAAAACCAGAGCAACTCGCCCGCGGCCGCGGCCGCTCCCGCATTCAACTGCCGGCCTCTTCCTCGCGGTGAACTCACGACGCGATCCGCGATTTTCCGAGCCGCTTCCAGCGTCCCGTCGGTGCTCCCGCCATCGGCGACGACGATTTCTGCTCCGAGGGCGCGGGCGCGCAGCTCCTGCAAAAATGGCGCGACCAATCCGAGCTCGTTCAACACCGGAACGACGATCGAAATGGATTCGCGCCCAGCATTCATCGAGCAAAATTATGCTGCGCTTTCCTGGTGAAATTGGCCACGCTGCCCGTGCTCATGTTCTGGCTCACTCTCATTCAACTTACCCGCTTTTTCGCCGGGATCGTAGTTGAGCTGCCGCGGACTTGATCGTATGGCGCGCCTGGCTGTTCCTCTCCTCGCCGCGCTCGCCGCCCTGCGCGTCTTCCTCTTCGCCGCCGCGTTCCCGTTCTTCGACAACGTCGACGAGCAACTACAGCTCGACCTCGTGGTAAAATATTCGCACGCCCATTTTCCGACGCGCTTTGAACCGATCGCGCCCGAATCCGCCGCGCTGCTGGCCCGCTACGGTTCGCCCGAATTTCTGATGACGCTCGACCGCGCCGCCCAGGTCGGATTGGTCGAGCCACTCTGGCGGGGACACCACGAAGCGATCGTCGACTCCCTTCGAAATGAATGGGAGAGCATC
>JBBSEO010000102.1:0-7934 GCA_038239645.1 Chthoniobacterales bacterium
TCCCAGGAAACAAATTCCACCTTGCCGCCGCGCTTGTGCGCATGATTTCTTTCCACGGCGTTATTTAGAAAATTCTGAAGCGACTTGAGCAAGAGGGAACGAAATCGGCCGCGATTTCGATCGGCGTGCTCCAGCCATTTGCCTTTCAGTATCAGGAGGGAGAATCGGGGTCAGTGCTAACTCTTTGCACTTTTGCTGCGGAGCGGACCGAATCTAGCCAAAGGCTGAAAGGTTGAACGCAGCGGGCGCTTCGCGGTTGTTCGTGACTTGAGGGGGGTTGCTGGCGCGAGCGTAGAAAAACGCTGATTTTGACTACGGTCTCGCCTCGAGGATGATATTGAAAGGCGTCCCGGTCGCGCGTCGGAAACGAGTGAATCCGCCGAGGATAACGACTTCGCGCAGGCGCGCTTCCCCGGCCTGCGCACCGAGGGCGAGGCCCAACTTCCTGATCGCGGGACGCGGGGGTGCAGACCATGGTGGAGGCGCAGTAGAAGAGGCGGCCGACGGGGTTCAGATTCTCCTCCAGTTTATCGCCAGCAATGGGCTCGACGATCATCCAGGTGCCATCGGCCGCGAGGGCGCCGCGCACGTGGCGAGCGGCGCCGGCGGGATCGCCCATGTCGTGCAGGCAATCGAAGAAGGTGACGAGATCGTAGTCGCGTCCGGGAAACTCCTTCGCTTTCGCGACCTCGAAGCGGACACGGTCGGAGACGCCCGCTTTTTCGGCCTGCGCCGCCGCCCAGCGAATGGAAGGCTCGTGGTAATCGAAGCCGACAAAGGAAGATCGCGGAAACGCTTTCGCCATGACCAGGGTGGAAGCGCCGCGGCCGCAACCGACATCGGCGACGCGGCCGCCTTTCTCGAGCAAGGCCTCAGTCCCCTCGAGCGCGGGAATCCATTCCGCGACAAGGTGCGCGGCGTAGCCCGGCCGAAAAAAGCGTTCTGTTCCCTCGAAAAGATCGGGGAGTGCTGATGCCAGCCGACACCGTCGCCGGACTTGAAGGCGGCCCGGAGCTGCGGTTCGTCCGCAACGGTCGAGGCAGCGAACTGAAAGGCACCGGGCAGAAAACAGGGGCTGTCATCGACGGCCAACGCCATTGCCTGTTCCTCGGGCAGGACAAACTTCGCCTCGGCCGCCTGATATTCGACGAAGCCGCCGGCCGCCTGGGCAGAGAGCCATTCGCGGATGTAGCGCTCGTCGGTGCCTGTCTTCTTCGCGAGCTCGCTCGAAGTGAGAGGGCCGGCGCCGGCCAATTCCTTGTGGCCAGGCGCGGCAAGGACGGTCCTGATTCCCCAAGCATTCCTGGCAAGCGGGAGCGCTTGCCCTACAATTCTCCACCCGCGCTTCGAAAGATCGCGGCGGCCTCTCAAGACATGCGACTCGTTAGCTCACTTGGAAATAGAGGTGGCGATGATTGGTGCAACTGGGATTAAAGGTTCGATCGCAACTCGGGCACTTTGATTCGCAGGCGAAATACTCGGTCGCGCTGAGCTGTTGTCCGCAGGCTCCGCCGAGAATGACCTCCTTATTAAAATCCACCGTCGGCCAAACTTTGGCGGGGTGGTCGGCCAGGGCGGCGTGACACTCGTAGCAGGCGAACCATTCGTCGCAGCACTTGAACTTGATCGCGACGATGTCGTCTTCTCGGTGATAATGAGCGCAGCGGGTCTCGGGGTCTAACTCGATCCCGAAGACGTCGAGGCCAAAAATCCGACGGCGCGCGTCGTTAGTCGTCATTCGCTGAATCCGTTAGAAGCTGCTCCTACTTCGGTGCGAGTGACGCGAGCAGTTTCTCGAAATGCGGATCGTCACGGAGCGGGTCCCGGTACGGCAGCAGCTTCAGCTGACCATAGCTAAGCGAGCCAGGTAGACGCGTCGCGATAGCGAGTTGATCGCAGGCGAGATCCTTCTCTCCCACCCAAGCCGCGGTGACGGCGAAATATTCGATCATCCGCGCGCCGTTGACGGAACTTTCTCCACCGGCAGAAGCTCCAACGCTCGCCGACCTTCGCGCAATGCTTCTTCCTTTCGTCCGAGGCCGGCGTCGATTAAACCTAGCACGCAAAGTGGCGGGCCATAGTTCGGCTGAGCCTGTCCGATCTTCTCCTGTTGGACACGAGCGGCGGTGAAGGCAGATCGCGCCTTTTCTTCATCCTTGGTCATTCGCGCGATCAGACCCTCGCTGAAGGCTCGGGTGAAACGCATGGCATCTGTGCCAAAGCTGTTTTCTCCAAGTGTCGTCAAAGCATCGGCAGCGGCACTAGCATCGCGCTCGGCCAGTGCGCAAATGAGCCAGTTATCCGCGATGCTCGCGAGCGCCGCAGGTTTTTTTTGCCGGATGGACTCTATTGTATCGTGCATAGGCCTCGGGTCAGCTTTCCAATCCAATTCGACCAAGGCCCGGACGACTCTTGTCGTCGCTTCATCCGGGTTAATCACCAGCCCGCGATCCAACACCGCAGCCATCTCGGGGTATCGGCGCAGCGCCCGGTAGCTCAGCGAAATCTGCTGCAGGGTGAAGTAATTCCGCGGATCCAGCCCACTCGCGCGCTCAAGATTTCGCAATCCAGCTCCGTGGGAACCTGATAACCTTTATCGAAGCGAAGCGGGCTTTGCGACCGACGTGGGCCAGCTGCATTCCGGGAATGGCGCCCTGCGCCTCCACGAAACGGAAAATCCGCCCCAGCATCTCGACGTGTTCGTCCTTCCAAATCCCGAGATCCTGCGGACTGATCCTGCCCTCGGGCAGAGCGGCGCCGGCTTCCGTGAAAACGAGTGCCGCCCCACCAACGGCGCGGGTGCCGAGATTGACCAGGTGCCAGTCGTTCGCGAAACCGTCTTCGCTCGAATACTGGCACATCGGCGAGACGACGATGCGATTGCGCAAGGTCACGTCGCGCATCCGGAGCGGAGAAAACAAATGGGGTTGGTGAATCGCGGCCACGCGCCACGATGGCATCGACCGGCGCTGTCTGCCTGAATCTTTACTCGCCGGGTCGCAGGATAATTTTGCCTTCGGCGTGGCCTTCCTTGGAGAGGCGCAGGGCCTCTTTCACCCGGGACATCGGCATGACCGTCGCCACGCGCACCTTCAGTTTTCCGTTGGCGAGAAGGCGATTGATCTCCGCCAACTGCGACGGCTTCGGCGCCATCTGCACCATTGCGACCGTGACGCCGAATTGCTTCGCTTTTTCCTTGGAAGGCGGCGCCGCCACGCTCCCAACGCACCGCCCTTTTTCAGAACCTGGAAGGAGCGATCTTCGGTCTCGCCGCCGACGGTGTCGAAAACAACGTCCACGTCCTTCACTTCATCCTCGAATTTCGCCTTTCGGTAATCAACGAATTCATCCGCGCCGCTTTCCCGAACAGAATCTTCGTTCCGGCCCGACGCCGTTCCGATGACGTGCGCACCTTTTCCTTTCGCGAGCTGCACCGCCATGCTTCCCACCGCGCCGGACGCGCCGGTGATCAGGATCTTTTGGCCCGCGCTCAGCTTCCCATGCTCAAAAATTCCCTGCCACGCCGTGTAAGCGCCTACGGGAATGGAGGCCGCAGTATTGACGTCCACGTTCGGTGGCCGCTTCGCGAACTCGCTGGCCGGCGCGACAACATATTCCGCGTAACCACCAGTGTGTGTCCCGAGGTAGCCGTAAACCTCATCGCCCGCCGCAAAATCTTTCACGTCGGCTCCCGCTGCCTCGACCGTGCCAGCGACTTCGCAGCCAAGAATCATCGGCAGCTTTAACCCGAACAACTCCCCCAGCCCGTCGCGAATCTTCCAATCGACCGGGTTCACCGCGGCCGCTTTCACCTTGACTAACAACTGGTCGGACGCCGGCTTCGGCCGCTCGATCTCAACCAACTCCATCACTTCCTCGCCACCGTAACGGTCGACTCGGACTGCTTGCATCAGTTAGATTCGACGACCTTCTTGCGTTCGGTCAATTGGCGATGCGTGACTTTCCGTTCCGTCGCCCCTCAGCTCACGGTGATGAGAAGGCCGCGTCCAATTCGGGGGTCCGCGTGCGAAATCGTGATGTATGCCCGGAAAAAAGCGATCGAGCGGGGGACGCGCCAGCAATAGCGCGCACATGCTCCGCCGACACTGCGAAATGAACGCACCCACTTGCAGGTCCGCTCAAGTTGGGCTTCGCTAGAATTTCTCGCGGTCCTTATGAACGCCGAAACCAATCATGCCGTTTCCGTCACGCTGCGGATCAACGGCAGGAAACATCAGCTGAGGATCGATCCGCGGACGTCGCTGCTCGATTGTTTGCGCGAGCATTTACAGCTGACCGGTTCAAAGAAAGGGTGCGATCACGGACAGTGCGGCGCCTGCACGGTCCACATCAATGGCCGGCGGGTGAATTCCTGCCTCTGTCTCGCCGCGCGACACGAAGGCGACGAGATCACCACGATCGAAGGCCTCGGCCAGCCGGAAAATCTGCATCCGATGCAGGAGGCGTTTGTCGCCTGCGATGCCTATCAATGCGGCTACTGCACCTCCGGGCAGATCATGTCGGCGGTGGCATTATTAGAGGAACCTTGCGCGGCAGACGACGGCGCGGTGAAAGAATTAATGAGCGGCAACATTTGCCGCTGCGGGGCGTATCCGAACATCGTCGAGGCGATCCAACGCGTGCGGAAGAAATCCGGAGCGCGGAAAAAGAGATGAAGGCGTTCGAATTAAAACGCGCGACCGACAACGCCCACGCCATTGCCGCGGCGGCGAAAGCGACAACGGCGCAGCAAGGCGCCGAGATTCGTTTCATCGCCGGCGGAACGACCTTGCTCGATCTGATGAAGCTGAACGTCGAGCAGCCGCAGGAGTTGATCGACGTGAGCCGTTTGCCGCTCGAGCAAATTGAAGAGAAAGCCGACGGCGGCCTGACGATCGGCGCGGGCGTGCGCAACTCCGATCTGGCGCATCATCCCGCGGTCAAGCGCGATTACGCGGTTCTTTCGGAAGCGCTGCTCAGCGGCGCGTCCGCGCAACTGCGCAATATGGCGACGACCGCGGGCAATCTTTTGCAACGAACGCGCTGCATGTATTTCCGTTCCACCGACATGGCCTGCAACAAGCGCGAGCCGGGCAGCGGCTGCGACGCGATCGGCGGCGCGAATCGCTCCCTCGCGATTCTGGGCACGAGCAAACATTGCATCGCCACCAATCCGTCCGACATGAACGTCGCGCTGGCGGCGCTGGAAGCGACGATTCATCTTCGCGGGCCGAAAGGCGAACGCAGCGTGCCGATCGAGAAGTTCCACCTTCTTCCTGGAACCACGCCGGAGCGCGAAACAGTTTTGGAGCCGGGCGATTTGATCACGCACGTGACGCTGCCGCCGCCGGAATCGGGGAGTCGTTCGCTTTATTTAAAACTGCGCGATCGCGCCTCTTATGAATTTGCGCTCGCCTCGGCCGCGGTTGTCGTGACGGTGGCGAAAGGAAAAATCTCCCGCGCGCGCGTCGCGCTCGGCGGCGTGGGGACGAAACCGTGGCGGTCGCCCGAAGCGGAGGCTGCGCTCAAAGGTCAGCCCGCCACCGAAGAAGTTTTCCGTCAAGCGGCCGAGGCCGCGCTGAAAGGCGCGAAGCCACAGAGCGAAAACGGATTCAAAATCGAGCTGGCCAGGCGTTGCCTGGTCCACGCGCTCAAGCTCGTGACCCAAAGCGCCTAACGACATGGCCGCGAAGAAAAAACCTTTGAAGTCGCCCATCGGACGCAAAACACCGCGGGTGGATGGCCCGTTGAAAGTGAGCGGCGCAGCGAAGTACGCCTCGGATTTTCATTTTCCTGACACTCTCTACGCGGTACCGGTCGAAGCGACGATCGCCCACGGCCGCCTGACGAAACTCGATCCCGGCGCGGCGGAAAAAATGCCGGGCGTGCGCGCGATTTTCCATCGTGGCAACATCGGCAAAATCTTTCGCTCGGTGAAAGGTCAGGGCATGGAGGGCATCATCGATGAACGCCGCCCGCCGTTCGAGGACGACGTGATTCGTTACTACGGGCAATACATTGCACTCGCCGTCGCAGATACTTTCGAAAACGCCAAAGCCGCCGCCGATATGGTGCGCGCGACGTATTCGAGAAAGAAACCAAATGTCGCCCTCGAGTTAAAGCCGGACAACGACCCGGCCAAGATCAACACGTCGTTCGGTCCCGTGCCGCGTTTGGAAAGCGAGCGGGGCGATGCGCGCAAAGCCTTCGCCAAGGCCGCCGTGAAACTCGATCAGACCTACGTCACGCCGATCGAGACGCACAACCCGATCGAGCTCCAAGGTGCGACCGCGATGTGGGAAGGCGACAAACTAACGGTTTACGAAGAGTCGCAGGCCATCTTCAACATGCAGAGCGTGCTCGCGCAGATGTTCGGCCTGCCAAAGGAAAACGTGCGCGTGATTACGAAGTTTGTCGGCTCCGGCTTCGGGAGCAAACTCTGGCCGTGGACGCATTGTCCGCTCGCGGTCGCGGCGGCGCGCGAACTCCAGCAGCCGGTCAAAATCGTGATCAGCCGCAAGATGATGTTCCAGACCGTCGGCCATCGTCCGCGCACACAGCAGCGGGTGAAAATCGGCGCGACCAAAGCCGGCCGACTCGTCTCGCTTGAGCACGATTACGTTTACAGCAAATCGGTCCTCGATGATTACCAGGAGGATTGCGGGGAATCGACGGCGTTTCATTACCGCGTGCCGAATCTGCGCGTGCATTTCGGCCGCGCCACCCGCCACACCGGTTCACCGACCGCAATGCGCGGCCCCGGCGCCGTGCCCGGACTCTATGCGACCGAATCCGCCCTGAACGAACTAGCAGCAGAAATCGACATCGATCCGGTGAAACTCCGGGTGCTGAACGAGCCGAAGAAGGATGAGTCGTTAGGCGTAAAGTTTTCCTCTCGCCAGATGCTGGAATGCCTGAGGGTGGGCGCGAAGAAATTTGGCTGGGCCAGACGCAAACCGGAAGTGGGATCGATGAAACGCAACGGTCTCGTCCTCGGCTGGGGCATGGCTGGTTGCGCCTGGACCGCTGGACGTTTTCCCGCGGAAGTCACCTTGCAACTGCGCGACGATGGCACTGCACGCGTTGCGAGCGGCACGCAGGACATTGGCACCGGCACCTACACGATTATGGCGCAGCTCGCCTCGGAGAAGACGGGCGTGGCGCTGGATAAAATCGACGTCGTTCTCGGCGACACGACTCTGCCGCCGGGACCGATCTCTGGTGGCTCGATGGTCACGGCCTCGCTCATTCCCGCAGTGATCCGGGCGGCCACGCAAACGGGGGGAGCGCTCTTTAACCTCGCGATCAACACCCCCGGCTCAGCGTTCGAAGGACAGAAGGCGGACGCGCTCACCTTCGAAAACGGCCGCGTCTTCGCCAAAAAAGGCGGACCGGCACGCGGCGTTCCTTTTCGCGACATCATGCGCCGGGCCAACGTTCATCTCGTTAGCGGAGACGGCAAAGCCGAGGGCACCTTCGGCGAAGAAAAGCCGGGCTCGTCGAAACATTCCTACGGCTGCCATTTCGTCGAAGTCACCTGGCAGCCGGAGATCGCACAATTGCGGGTCAGTCGCGTCGTCACCGTGATCGACGCTGGCCTCATCCTCAATCCGCTCGCCGGCCGCAATCAAATCGAAGGCGCGATTGTCATGGGAATCGGCATGGCGTTGCTCGAGGAAACCGAATACGACCCGCGCAACGGCGCGCCGATCAACTCAAACCTGGCCGATTACATGATGGCGGTGAACGCCGACATTCCGCCGATCGATGTCACCTTCCTCGACTATCCCGATACTTCGGTGAACGAACTCGGCGCCCGCGGCATTGGCGAGATCGGCCTCGCCGGCATCGCCGCCGCGATCACGGATGCGACCTGGCACGCCACCGGGGTGCGCGTGCGCGAATTACCTATCCGGATCGAAGACTTGCTCGAA
>JBBSEO010000103.1:0-7851 GCA_038239645.1 Chthoniobacterales bacterium
CCGATTTCGCCTGGCCCGCGGCAAAACAGGCGCGCTCCGCGAAAGGCCGATTCACCGTTGTTGCTGGAACCATTCCACAAACTTCGGCAGACCCTGCTCGAGCTTCGTCGTCGGGCGGTAGCCGAGCAGCCGTTTCGCCTTCGAAATATCGGCGCAGGTCAACGGCACGTCGCCCGGTTGTTCCGGGAGCTGGTTGATGAGCGCCTTTTTCCCGATCACTTTTTCGAGGGCGTCGATCAGCCCGCGCAACGGCACCGTTTCGCTTTCGCCCAGATTGAAAATGTCGAACGGTGCTCCTGCGTAGGACAGCGCCGCGAGAGCACCCTGCACGATGTCGTCAATGTAAGTATAATCGCGCCGGGTCGTGCCATCACCGAATTGATTGATCGGTTCGCCCTTGAAAATGCGATGGGTGAACTGATGGATCGCCAGGTCCGGGCGTTGGCGCGGCCCGTAGACGGTGAAGAAGCGCAGCGCGACCACGCGCATTTGGTAAAGATGCGAGTAAGTCGAACAGAGAAATTCGCCGGCAATTTTCGTCGCCGCGTAGGGGCTGATCGTTTGCGTGAGATGAACATTCTCCGAAAACGGCACCACCGACGACACGCCGTAGACCGACGAACTCGAAGCAAAAACGAAACGCTCGATCCCGGCCGCGCGCGCGCCTTCCAGCAAATGCAAAGTGCCGCCGACATTCGTGTCGTAATATAATTGCGGCGCGGCGATCGACGGTCGCACCCCGGCGCGCGCGGCGAGATGTGCCACGACGTCGAATTTCTCGCGGCGAAAAAGATCCCGGACCGCGTCGGCATCGCGCAGGTCGATCTCGAAAACAGGCGCATCTTTACTGGCAATATTGGCGCGCTTGATTTGCGGGTCGTAAAAGTCGTTGAAGTCGTCGAGAATCGCCGTCTCGTGACCCGCCGCGAGCAAATGATCGACCAGATGGGAGCCGATAAACCCCGCGCCGCCGGTGACAAGCACTCTCATCCGCCGAACGTAGGAAGAAAACGCGCTGCGCGCATAGCGTTTTTTGTCGCGCTGTTTGTCGTCAGCGCGGCGGCGATGTTTTGCTGGCAGCTCTGGCCGGAATGGAGCGCGCTCCCCCCGCGCGATCCCGCCTTTCAGTTGCCGTCGCCCTTTTTTCTCGCGTCACTGCCCGTCGCGACTCGCTTCGATTTCCCGCTCGGCAATGAGAACGGCGCCCTGGCTTACAACGCGCAACCGTTCACCCAGAACAAACACCTCGGCGACGACCTGAACGGCATCGGGGGCGAGAATAGCGATTTGGGCGACCCAATCTATGCGGTGGCAGACGGGCGTGTGCTTTTCGCCGGCGAAGGCGGGCCGGGATGGGGCAAGATCGTGATTTTATTGCACGCCATCTCAGAGAACGGCGCGCGCACCTATGTGCAATCGTATTATGCTCACTGCGAGTCGATCCTGGTGCAGGCTGGACAGATGATCGCGCGCGGTCAGCAGATCGCGACCGTCGGCACGGCGGACGGCCGATATTTCGCGCATCTCCATTTCGAGATGCGCAAGTTTCCGACGCCGTTCATCGGGCCTGGCTACCGCGCGAACACCGACGGTTGGATCAATGGGAGCGAATTCATCGCGCGGCATCGCGGGACGCCGCCCTGACGATAAAACGTTAGATCGACGGATTGCGCCAGAGATAGACCCAATTCGCGAGGAGGATGGCAGCGAACCCGAGTCGAAGCAGCCACGACTGCGGCTGGCTAAATCTGGTTAGTCGTAATCGCGGCGTCCGCGCGATCAAGACCACCACAGAGTAGAGGTCGAAGGCGGCCAGCGCGCCATAGCTGATCGTGGCGAGCGGATTCCAATTCCAGGCCGTAGCAAAGTCTCCGCGAAAAAATGCGAGTGCCGCGCGCGTGGCGCCGCAGGTTGGGCAGGGATGGCCTGTGAGCGTGTGGAAAAAACAGATCGGCCACGGCATTTGCAGCCACAGCCAGACGGCTGCAAGCAGCGCGGCGCTGACGGAAACGACCAGCCAGACAAGCTCGTGGTCTAATTCTCCCGGCGCCAGCGGCCGCGACACTACCCTCATCGATTGTTCATGTGCTGGAGAGCGGCCATCCCGCCCGCCATGGATACAAATACGATTGTTAAGACACAGCACAAAATCAGGGGCAGAAACACCGCCAGGGCGGCGCGGCCGGTTTCAATCTCGTGGGCGCGTGCCAAACCGATGCAATTGCACACCAACGCCCAGACGCCGGCGATGAGACCGCCGCAAAGTGGAATCATTTGCAGAATTCCAGTCGAACCATGCGTGTAACTCATGACCCGGAAGGTGGTTTCGAACGACTGCTTCGCGCCGCCCACCAGCATAAGGCAAAGATGGACGAGGGCGCTGCCGAGGAACAGTCCGAAGGCCACCAGGATCGGCGCCAGGATAATCAGGAAGACGGAGCCGATGCCGAGCCCGGCCAGCATGTTCATCGCGTTTCGATTGCCCATGCCGAAGCCGACTGATTGTAGCGCGAGTTGAAACAACATCGAAACAATGAGTCCAATGGTGCCGCCGATAAGAGCGTAGAGCAGCGGATTGAAGATACCGCCCTCGCGCCGCATGATGCTGAAGGCAACGCTCGGGGCCGCGAGAACTTGTTTCAACGTCTCCAGAAATGCGGGCAGAAATCCGAGCGCTTCTCGATTATCCCAGGGCAACCCGGTGCGCGCCATCGCGGGGGCCGCGGCCAAACTGCCCGGGGCGACTGCGGGCAATTCCCCGACCGGCGGAACGGCCGCCGCCGCCGCACCCATCTCGGCAAATTCCGCAAAACTTCCCAGCGCGCCCCACTCCGCCATCCCTTCGCGCCAGCCGAGATCGGTCGCGAGGAAGCGGCCACTGCGCAAGCCCTCGCGCACCTCTTCTTCCGAAAATGTTCCGAGACTGGTGCCGCTGCGATTAACGTGAATGATGGCCATGCCGCCTTCTATAAAGTCGCTCGGCGAAAGTCAATCCGTCGCCGCGCCTTTCAGACCGCCGTCTCTTCGTCGCGACTCGTTAGCTGCGATTTCCACCCGGCTCCGGTTTGTCCAGCGCCCGCCAGCAATACCAGGCCAGGGCGGAGCGGTAGGGTGAGAACTTTTTCCCGAGCGCGAGCATTTGCTTCGGCGTGGGAAGTTTTCGTTTTCCAAAGATCCTGGCGAAACCCTTCCGCACCCCGTAATCGTGGACCGGCCACACATCCGGGCGGGCCAGCTCGAAAAGCAGCAGCATTTCCACCGTCCAGCGACCAATCCCGCGCACTTGGATGAGGCGCTCGATCACTTCTTCATCGCTCATTTTCGCCAGCTGCCGCGTCGTCGGCACCGTGCCGTCGAGCGCCCTGGCCGCGAGATCTTTCAAGGCCGCCACCTTGGCGCGCGAGAGGCCGGCGCCGCGCAGTTTTTCGTCTGGCATTTGCACGACCTCCGCCGGGTCGAGAAATTTTCGCCCCGGAAAAAGCGCGCGCACTCGTTTCCAGATCGTGGCCGCTGCTTTGCCGCTGAGTTGCTGATACGCGATCGATTCCGCCAGCGCGTCGAATGGCCGCACGCCACGCTGCGGCGTCAGTTCATAACGTCGCGCCTTTAAAATATGGGCGGCGAGACGCGCATCCCGGCCGCTGAGATGATCGTGCGCTTCATCATGCATCGACGCCGAAGCTAGCGGAAGCTCCCGCGGTCTCGCAACGTCGCTCCATAAAATTTTCTCAAAGCTTGCGCTCGGCGCCAAATAAGAGGAAAAGTCGGCCATCCATTTCTCCGTCTCTCGCATGAAAAAATTCTCTCTCACAGTTTTCGTCCTGCTTTCCGCGGCCTCCTTTCTGCACGCGGGCGAGCCACAGATCCTGCAAACGTCGGTGGCGGCGCCGCCCATCGCGACCGCACCGATCGATTTCTTCAGCGCGCAGTCGTCCTACGTTTTCGAGAGCGACGTCGTCCGCGGCGGCGTTAATGTCGGCTCGCAGGATGCCTTCAGTAATTCTTTCGAATACGGGCATCGCTTTCTCATTTCGGGGAACTTCTATTTTCACGCGGGCCTGGCTTACCAGCGTTTCGATTTCGGTAGCACCGACAGCCCGCTCCCGGTGCATCTGCAAAGTGGCGCCGCCGTGATCGGCATTGATTATCTGAAAGGGTCCGATGTCGCGGCCTTCCTCGAATTCCGCCCGGGCTTCTATACCGAAAATAAACTTGGGATTAATTCCTTTGATTGTCCGATTACTCTCGCGCGATTTTGGACGATCAGCCCGGACCGCATTTACTTCCTGACCGGCATCAACGTTTCGTTTCTCCGTGGGCAATATCCTGTCCTGCCCCTGGTCGGCCTGGTCTGGAATGTCACGCCACAGTGGAAAATCCTCGCCGTCCCGCCGGAGCCAAAGATTGTCTATTCGCCAAACAAATCGCTCAGCATCTGGGGCGGGGGCGAACTGACCGGCGGATCTTATCGCACTGATCCCGAGCTTCAGGGACCCGGTGACCGCAAGCTAAACAACGCGCAGGTGGACTACTTTGAATACCGCGCCGGAGTTGGTCTGACCTTTGCCCCGAGCAATCATCTCAACATCGATTTCAGCGCCGGTTATGCCATTCAGCGCGAGTTCGATTATGAGCGCGCTAACCATATCTACCGTTCGGACCCCGCACCCTACGTAAAGGTGGCCGCGTTGCTTCATTTCTAGCAGCGGGACCCGCGCCCGTTTTCTGGGTCGCTCCTAGGGAAACATTTCGTCCAGCTTGCGGGCGAGGCGATGGTCGCCGCGGATCTTGAGGCGCCCGGTCACGACCGCCCAGACGCCCGGGAGATCGCCGTTCGACAAGGCGACCCAATCCTTGTCGCTCGCGACGAAGGTCACGCTGGGGTGCGGAACGAGACCGCGTCCGAACTGGCATTTGTCGTCCTTCACTTCAATCCACCATCGGCCGCCCGTGGGCCCGCTAAGCTCGAAGAGAAAACGGGCATTTACGCCGTTTGCGCGGTCCGGGCGAAAGCTCTGTTTCATCCCGTCGAAGACATCCTGCGGCCGGGTACTATCAGTCGCGAGGGCGAAGGGCGCGAGCGCGCAAAGACTAACGAGGAGTAGTCCGAGCTTTTTCATTCTTCGATCCGCTGGAGGAGGAAGGCAGCGCCGAGAAAGGTGACGACGGCGCCGAGGAAGAGAACGATGAGATCGAGGCCATAAAAGGCAGGACCAGCATGGTAAAGATTCACCAGGCGGAAGGCGCGACAAAAATGGGTGAGGGGGAAAATTTCGGCGACGCCCTGGATGAATTTCGGGAGCTGGGTGAGCGGAGCAAAGGCGCCGGAAAGAACGAAGACCGGCAGGAGGAAAAAGACGGAGAACTGGATGGCCTGGGTTTGCGTGCGCGAAAACGCGGAGATGAGCAGGCCGAGCCCGAGGGAGCAGATGAGGAAGAGCAGGCAGACGAGGGCGAGGATGGGAAGGCCGTGCAGTTGCACATCGAAATGGTAGGCGGCGAGCAGAACGATCAGGAGAACGATGATGCTCGAAATGGCGAGGTAGGGAATGATTTTGCCGAGAACGATTTCGCTCCGCCGGAGTGAAGTGACCATAAGCTGGTAAAGCGTGCCGGCTTCGCGTTCGCGCGCGATGGTGCAGGCCATCAAAGTCACGGTAACCAGCTGGAGAATGAGGCCGATGATTCCCGGCAGGACGTAATCGATGAAGCGGCTTTTCGGGTTGTAGAGAAGGTGCGGCTGGACGTCCCACGGCGTCATCGCGGAAGTGAATTCCTGGCGGACGTTTGGCGGGAGGTTCTCCGCCATGTCGAACACTTCGACCGGCAGCGAATCGATCATGACCTGGCGTTCGCCCATTTGGAAGTCGGCCAGGCTTTTGCGGACGGCGCCCTCCAGCGCTTCGCCGGTGTTGGTGTCGCTGCCATCAACGTAAAGCTGCAGCGGCATCGGGCTGCCGTTAGTGAGGCTCGCGCTCCAGCCCGCGGGAATGATGAGCGCGGATTGCACCCGATGGCGCAGCAGATCCCTCTCGTCCGTCGTGGAGGCGGGTGCGGTCTGCCATTTGAAGGATTTGTTTTTCAGCGCGACGTCGAGAAAACGCTGAGTCCGCTCGGTCGCGTCGCGATTGACGAGAAGCGACGGAATATCGGAGGGATCGCCCGCTTCAAAGGCGTGGCCGAAAATGAGGGTGAAGAGCGGCGGCAAAAGCAGCAGGAGAACGAGAACGCGCTTGTCGCGCCAGATATGCAGAAATTCTTTGCGGGCGACGCTGGCCGCAGCGCGGAAGGAAAAATGAATCATGCGACGGGCTGGAGCATGGCATCGTAGCCCTGGGAGTAAGCGGTGAAGACATCTTCCATGTCGGGCTCGACCAGGCGGTCGCCCTTCAGTTCGAGGTCAGGATAGGGCCAGTGCCTCCGCCAATTTTCGAGCAGGCGCTCGGGATCGGCCGCGTAAATGCGAAGGCGTCCGCTGCGGAGGGAAACGCCGAGGACATCCGGTGCTTCGCGCATTTGCAGCATCGCAGGCATGACCGGTTCGATGTTTAACTCGAGGAGCCGCGCGCGGATGGAGCGAATGAGCGCGCGCGGCGGCGCCATCGCCAAAAGTTTGCCGCGGGCGAGAAAGCCGACCTCGGTGCAGCGCTCGGCCTCATCCATGTAATGCGTTGTCACAAAAATGGTGATGCCGCGATGACTCAGATCGTAGAGCAGATCCCAGATTTGCTGGCGATGAACCGGATCGAGACCCGAGGTCGGTTCGTCGAGGAAGAGCAGCGGCGGGCGGTGAATGATCGCGCAGCCGAGCGCGAGGAGCTGACGCATACCACCGGAAAGATCTCCTGCGGGCGTGTCGCGCTTATTTTCGAGATCGATCAAGCGCAGAACTTCCCGGATGCGCTCCTGGATTTCGCGCCCCGGCACGCGATAGGCACCGGCGAAAAAGCGAAAATTTTCCGCGACGGTCAGGTCACGATAGAGGCTGAAACGTTGCGCGACGTAGCCGAACTTTGTCCGGACGAGCTGACGTTGCCGCCACACATCCGCGCCGGCGATGGTCGCCTGGCCGCGCGTCGGTTTGGTCAGGCCGCAGAGCATCCGCATCGTCGTCGTCTTGCCGGCACCGTTGGCGCCGAGGAAGCCGAAAATCGTCCCCGGGGCAATGTCGAAGCTGAGACCCGCGACGGCCTCGACGCGGCCGCGATAGGTCTTGGCGAGGTCGCGCAAGGAAATGACCGGGGCGTCCATCGGGATGTATTGCGATGGTCGCGGAGGATTTGCAACCGCCGGTGCGCGAGGCAAGGTCAGGTCATGAATTACCTGCGTATTTCCGTGGCGATCTCCCTGCTGGCGCTCAGCCAGACGACGTGGGCGGCCGATCCGGTGGCGGAACTGGGCAGCTTTTCCGTTTTTCAGAATGTCGATCTCGCGGCGCTGGCGAAATCGCCCAAGACAGCGCACGGTCCGCAACTCGCCACGCCACGCTTTCTGTCCGTCCAAGCCGTTTACGTGGTGAAAGGATCGCCGGCGGAACATCTCGAAGCCCTGCACCGTTGGTCGCCGGTCGAGCACCGGGAATTGAAAGTCTATTTGCAGCAGGATGTGCCCGCGGGCGCGCCCGAAAGCGCCTTCGCGAAAATCAAAAGTGCTCCGGACAACGGGCCGGTCCGAGCTTTCGTTAACGACACGCTCAAGATGTCGAACGAGCTCGAGCTAAGTCGGGACGAAGCGGCGCAATTTATCGCAGCGAAGGCAAGCGGGGGACTGGCCGGGTCCGTGGGCGATTTCTGGATGGGCGTAATGGCTGGACGCGCCAAAGCGTTCGCCGGTGGCGGGTCGGCGGCGCTC
>JBBSEO010000104.1:0-7771 GCA_038239645.1 Chthoniobacterales bacterium
AAACGATTTTCCATGGACCTTTGCCACTGGTCCATCGGAATTGATTTTCGTTGTGCTGAAGGAGGCGACATTGCGGATTTTGACTTACGCCGACGTAGAATCGGCAGTCGCTGTTTTGCAAGACGTAGACCCGGTCGAGCACTGATCGGTTAAGTTGCGGGGGCGGGATTTGAACCCGCGGCCTTCAGGTTATGAGCCTGACGAGCTACCAGGCTGCTCCACCCCGCGATCTTGAGATGCGCATTATGCCGCGGCTGGCGCGGAACGCAAGCGCGGAGGTTGATGAATTATTTTGCCTCACGCAAACTCCTGGGAGTGGCTGGAAAGATTCTTGTCGGAACCGCGAGTTGGTCTGATCCCGGGTTCATCCGCGATTGGTTTCCAGCGGCGCTGCCCGCGGCCGAACGACTGCCGTGGTATGCGGAGCATTTCGCGATGGTGGAACTGAACTCGTCGTTCTACGCCGTGCCCGAAGCCGCCCAGGCGCAGCGTTGGTGCGATGTCACTCCGCCTGCTTTTCTTTTTAATGTGAAATTGCACCAGCTCCTTTCCTTCCACGCGGCGACGGGAAAGATGCTGCCGTCCGCCATCCGTCGTCGGTTCAACCTGGATCTCGCCGCGAAAGTTTCGCGCACGCGTGAACTGGAGGACGAAGTTGTCGCCGCCTTCGCGCCCACCTTGGAGACATTGGAGCGCGCGGGCAAACTGGGCGCGCTCCTTCTGCAACTCTCGCCCGCCTTCTCGCCGGCAAAACATTCCCTGAGGGAGCTGGAACATTTGCGCGCGTTACTGGGCCGCTACCAGCTCGCGGTGGAGTTGCGCAATCGGCATTGGATCGACGAAGAAAATCTCGCGCGGACGACGGAGTTTTTTCGCGAGCAGCGCCTCATCTTCGTCAATGTCGATGCGCCGTCGACCGATCATTTTACCGCGATGCCGAGCGAATTAAACATGGTGAGCACTCCGATCGCCGCTTATCTGCGCCTCCACGGCCGCGACCCGCGCGCCTATTTGACCGGGAAAACCGTCGCGTCGCGCTTCAATTACGATTACAGCGATGATGAGATCGCCGAGATTGCGGAGCGCAGCCGCCGGCTCGCGGCGGAAGCCCAGCAGGTGCACATCATTTTCAATAACAACGCGCGTGACTACGCGCCCCGCGCAGCCCTGCGCCTGCGAAAGGCCTTGGGCCAGTTGACGCAGCTACCGCCCCGGACAGGCGAACTGTTTTGAATTACTCTTCGCGATGAAATTTAGCCGGGCGTGGCTGCGCGATCCGATTACGCGCACGAAAGACTGGCTCGTCGCCCACCACATGACGCTGGTGACGATGGCCGATTCGCCGCACTCGATCGCCCTTGGTTCGGCCATCGGAATTTTTTTCGGTTTCACCCCCTTGTGGAGCATGAAAACGCTCCTCTCCATCGGCGTCGCCTGGGTGCTGCGATGCAATAAAATTGCCGCCGCCATCGCGGTCACACTGCACGACGTCATCCTTCCGCTCATGCCGGCGATTTTCTGGTGGGAGTATCGAATCGGATACCACATTCTCCATGGCACGCGTCCGCCGCGAATGCATTTTGGTCGGGTAACGATTTTGGCTTATCTGCACAGCGACATCTTCCTGCGCGTGATCTGGCCGACGCTGGTCGGATCATTTTTTCTCGCGGTGCCGAGCGCGATCTTGGCCTACGTCGCCATGCGCATGCTGGTGAGCAAGTCTCGCGGAGAGCGCGCGGCCGACAAAATCGCGAGCACGGCACGATAGTTGCATCACGAGAAAGTGGCATTCCGCGGCATGCGGTCGCCGCTAAACTTATGAAAAGCTTCACTGTTATCGCTTCGAGCCTCCTCCTCTGCGCTTGTGCAGACATGAACGTGACCCGCAGTCAGGTCGGTACTGGACGCGTGGTTGCGTCCACTGACGCCAAAGATTTCGGGTCGGAAGTCCGCATGGTTAGCGCGAATTGCGGTGTCGGGGCGGTTGAACCCCGCGCGATTTACATTCGTCCGTTCTGTATCGATACCGCGGTCTTCACCGGTGACGTGGCGTTGACCGATGGTGAAATGCCAATCCGGAAGGCACTGACGCCGATCGAGTTTGCGCAGGATTTGAAAGAGCAATTGGAGAAGATCGCCCCGGCTCGCATCCTGAGGCCGGGCGAGTCGCCCCGCGTCGGATGGCTGGTCGACGGTCAATTCTCGATGGTTGACGGTGGAAGCCCGGCCGGACGTTATTTCCTGGGCCAATTCGGCGTCGGCCGCTCGATCATGACGATGCATGTTCGTATCACCGATGTGCGTTCTGGCCTGGTGGTATATGAATTCGACATGGCTGGTGGCAGCAAACTGCAGGGCAAGCTCGGGACGCTCCGCGCCAGCGGACTCGGCCGCGCCACGCACTTCGATTTGCAGAACGCCGCCGAGCGCGTCTACCTGACCCTGAGCGCCAATCCTTACAAGTACGGCGTCCGCGCGAACGTTAGCCTGCCCGATTAAGCGTTTCGGTTGTAAATCGAAACACGCTGGTTAAGGTGTCGCCGGTTTTCCGGCTCGTGTATCCTCCTCTGCGTCATTTTACCCTCGCTGCGCTGACGCTTGCCGCGTTCGCGACCACCACCGCCGCAGCGACGACGGAGTCGCTCGTCGTCGTTGATTCGCAGACCGGTTACGTCCTCCTCAATCAGGGCGGACAGGATAAGCGGCAGGTCGCGAGCCTGACGAAAATCGCGACCGCTTGCGTCGTGCTGGACTGGGCGCAAAAAAAGGGCGGCGACCTGAACCAGGAGGTAACCATCGCCCAGGCGGCTTTCGCCGGTGCGGAGAAGAACGAACTCGGCTGGCAGCCGGGGGATGCGGTTTCGGTGCGCGATTTACTTTACGCCGCCCTCGTCCAGTCGGACAACATCTCTGCGAACGCGCTCGCGAATCACGTTGGCGAGTCGCTCACCGGTTTCGTGGCGGCGAATGGAAACAAAAAAATTACTCCAGTGGTTGCGTTTGTGGCGCAGATGAACGCTCTGGCCAAAAGCCTGAAGATGGAGCGCACGCTATTTTCCAATCCCTCAGGATTCGACCAACGAGAGAAGCCGATTCCTTATTCCACCGCGCTGGACCTCGCCCGTCTCACGCGCTACGCCATGATGAAGGCGAGCTTCCGCTTTTACGTTTCGCAGAAGGCGCGCGAAATCGAAGTTCGTTCCGGTGGCCGGGCGCACCGACTGGTGTTGAAGTCGACTAACGAATTATTGGGAACGAATGGAATCGACGGCGTAAAAACTGGCACCACCGCGAAGGCGGGCGAATGCCTTATTCTGTCCGCGAATCGCGAGGCGGAGATCATCCGGGAAGGCGCGGCGACCACGGTCTATCCGCGCCATATGATCGTCGTTCTTTTGGCGAGTCCGGATCGTTTTGGCCACGGCGCTTCCCTCGTCGCGCGTGGCTGGCAGCTTTACGATCAATGGGCCGCGAGCGGACGGCCGGTGGATCCGAAGCGTTCCCTTTGATTTCCTGGGCGCGATGAAGGCGCGGATTGGCGTACTGACCAGCGGCGGGGATTGTCCCGGACTCAATGCTGTTTTGCGTGGCGTCGTCCTGGCCGCAGAAAAGCTGGGTTGGGAGGTGGTCGGATTTCGTGATGGCTTCGAGGGATTGCTGCCTCCAGGTGATTTCATCGTGCTCGATCGCAAGTGCACCGAAAATATCATGTCGCTCGGCGGGACGATCATCGGGACCACCAATCGCGGTCATTTTATCTCCAAGATCGCCGCGGGCGATCGCGCCGTCGTTGCGGCCGACGTCATCGCCAAGGCGCGTCACGTTCTGAAAGATGCGGGAGTGACGGCGTTGATCATTGTCGGGGGCGACGGATCGATGTCGACCGCACTGCAATTGCAGGAGGGCGGAATTGATTGCGTCGGCGTCCCGAAGACAATCGACAACGATCTCGAAGCGACGGCCATGACTTTCGGTTTCGACTCCGCGGTCGCCGCGGTGATGGACGCGTGCGATCGCCTGCACACGACCGCGACGAGTCACAAGCGCGCCATGGTCGTCGAAGTCATGGGACGTCACGCGGGATGGATCGCGTTGCACGGAGGGATCGCCGGCGGCGCTGACATTATCCTGATTCCAGAAATTCCTTTTGATTTCGATCGTGTAGCCGATGCCATCCGGGCCCGCGATGCGGCCGGCGAGCTCAGTTCGCTCGTGGTCGTGGCGGAGGGTTCGCGCCCGCGCGACGGGCAACAGGTGAAGCGCGAGCCGCAAAAGGAAGGCGAATTTCGTCTCGGTGGGATCGGTGACATTGTCGCGCGTGAGATCGCCGCGCGGACCGGAAAGGAAACACGGACCTGCGTTCTCGGACATTTGCAGCGCGGTGGTCCCCCAACCACGCTCGATCGAATTCTTGGGACGCGCTTCGGGGTAAAGGCAGTGCAGCTGATCAACGAGGGGCAATTTAGTTCGATGGTGAGCTATCAAAATTACCAGGTTCGGCACGTCTCGATCGCCGAAGCGGTCAACCGCCTCCGGCTGGTGCCTCCGACAGGCGAAATGGTGCAGACAGCGCGCGATGTGGAGATCACCTTCGGCGATTGAAAGCGCTGCGGTCTCCGGCGGATGAGTTACTGACAACATCCGGATGAAAATCGTTCTCGCCTATTCTGGTGGTCTCGATACTTCCGTCATCCTTTGCTGGTTGAAGGAAAATTACGAGGCGGAGATCATCGCCTTTTGCGCGGATATCGGGCAGGAGGAAGAACTCGACGGCCTCGAGGAAAAAGCGAAGCGAACCGGCGCCGCGAAATGCATCATCAACGATCTGCGCGCCGAATTCGCTCGTGACTTTATTTTTCCGATGTTCCGGGCGAGTGCCCTTTACGAGGGGCAGTATTTTCTCGGCACCAGCATCGCTCGTCCCCTCATCGCGAAACGCATGGTCGAGATTGCCCGCGCCGAGGGAGCGTTCGCGATCGCGCACGGCGCGACGGGAAAGGGGAACGATCAGGTGCGCTTCGAGCTGACGGCCGCCGCCTTCGCGCCGGACCTGGAAGTGATCGCGCCTTGGCGCGACGGAAAATTTCGAAAGCAATTTCCCGGTCGCGCCGAAATGATTTTTTACGCTGACCAGCACCACATCCCCGTCGCTGCGAGCGTGGCGAAGCCGTATTCGATGGATCGCAATCTTCTTCACCTCAGCTTCGAGAGCGGAATGCTGGAGAATCCGTGGTTTGACGCCAGCGGTCCCGAGGCGCACGACATGTATAAGCTCAGCGCGTCGCCGGAAGATGCGCCGGACGAACCCGAATATGTTGAGCTGGAGTTCATGGCCGGCGATTGCGTCGCGATCAACGGCTCGGCGATGAACCCGTTGCAGGTGATGCTGACGTTAAACAAACTCGGCGGCAAACATGGGATCGGGCGTGTCGATCTGGTGGAAAATCGATTCGTCGGCATGAAGAGTCGCGGAGTTTACGAAACCCCGGGAGGCGCCATTCTCCATTTCGCGCATCGCCAGATGGAATCGCTGACGATGGATCGCGAAGTCATGCAATTGCGCGATAGTCTGATTCCGAAATACAGCGCCCTGGTTTACAACGGCTTTTGGTTTTCACCCGAGCGCGAGGCCCTGCAGGCGCTCGTGACTGAAACGCAACGCAACGTTTCCGGCGTCGTCCGCCTCAAGCTCTACAAAGGCAACATCATTGCGGCCGGACGAAAAAGTTCGCTCAGTCTTTACGACTCCAAGATCGCTACGATGGAGGGCGATGGCGGGGACAGCTATAACCAGAGCGATGCCACCGGTTTCATCCGGCTCAATGCGCTGCGGCTGAAGGCGAGCGCGCGTCGGACCACACGGTCCTGAATTCATCGGAGGGTCGGGGCAACCTTGCTTCCGGCAGGGTGCGAACTATATTATACAATCGCGCCCGCGACGAAAATCCCACGCTTATGAGTCCTACTGTTGCTGAACCCGCTCCTCAGAAAACGTCGATGCCCATGTCCGATCCGCAGGTCGACTTTCTCCCCTTGCAGGGAACCGATTACGTTGAGTTTTTTGTCGGCAATGCCAAACAGGCGGCTCACTTTTACAAGACCGCTTTTGGGTTTCAGAGCCTCGGCTACGCCGGTCCGGAGACCGGGATGAAGGACAAGGTCAGCTACGCAATCCGGCAGAATAAGCTGACCTTTGTCTTAACGACGCCGCTTCGCTCCGACACCGAGATCGCCCGGCACGTCGCGAAACACGGCGACGGCGTGAAGTTCCTTGCTTTGCGCGTGGACGACGCGACGAGCGCGTGGAACGAGACCACGCAACGTGGGGCCAAGAGTTTCCTCGAACCGAAGCATCTGCGCGATGACGAAGGCGAAGTCGTCATGAGCGGAATCCATACCTACGGCGAGACCGTTCATCTCTTCATCGAGCGCAAAAATTATCATGGCGCGTTCATGCCAGGTTTCCGCAAATGGGAAACGACGTTTAATCCTCCGAGCACCGGTTTGGAGTATGTCGATCATTGCGTCGGCAACGTGGGATGGAACCAGATGAATCCGTGGGTGAAATTTTATGAGGACGTGATGGGTTTCCGGAACATCCTGAGTTTCGACGACAAGGACATCTCGACCGAATACTCCGCGCTCATGAGCAAGGTCATGAGTAACGGCAACGGCTTCGTGAAGTTTCCGATCAATGAGCCCGCCGAAGGGAAGAAGAAGTCGCAGGTCGAAGAGTATCTCGATTTCTACGATGGCGAAGGCGTGCAGCACGTTGCTCTCGCGACCAAGGACATTGTTAAGACCGTGAGCGATCTGCAGAGCCGCGGCGTCGATTTCCTGAAAATTCCCGCGACCTATTATGCGACGGTCCTCGATCGTGTGGGCAAGATTGATGAAGACCTCGAGCCCTTGCAGCGACTGGGCATCCTGATCGATCGCGATGACGAAGGATACCTCCTGCAGATTTTCTCGAAGCCGGTTGAGGATCGACCAACTTTATTTTTCGAAATCATTCAGCGCAAAGGTGCGAAAAGTTTCGGCAAAGGAAATTTCAAGGCGCTCTTCGAGGCGCTGGAGAAAGAGCAGGAAGCTCGGGGAAATCTTTAAGGTATGCCTCAGTATCAGAAGCTAGGCGAAGTCCCGCGCAAGCATCACATCTGGTTCCACCGCAACCACGGGGCGCCGACCTACAAGAACGAAGGCATTGCCTACGAGCACGTCATCACGACCGAAGGTTTCAACGAAGCCTACTCGATCATGTATCACCTGCGGCCGCCCACGCGCGTGCGCAGTGTCGAGCTGATCAAGACCGAGGAACTGAAGAAAGTGACCGATGCACCGCTGCGGCATCATCACTTAAAGACGGCGAATGTTCCGCGACGCGGTGATCTCTATACCGGCCGCATTCCAATCCTGTTTAACCAGGACATGATTGCGTATCGCCAGAAACCGGAAAAGGCCTACGGCGAATTTGAGTACTATCGCAACGGTGGAGCGGACGAGATCATTTTCGTCTTTCAGGGCGGCGGAACGCTGGAGAGCCCGTTCGGGAAGCTGCGCTATCGAGCCGAGGATTATATCGTTATTCCGCGCGGCGTGACCTATCGCCTGGTGCCGGACGATGTGAAGCTCGAGGATTATCTCATTCTCGAATCGGGTGGACCAGTGCGGATTCCGCGCCGCTACCTGAATGGCGAAGGACAGATTCGCATGGGATCGCCGTATTCCGAGCGCGACTTCCACGGGCCCGCGGAAATTTTAACGATCGACA
>JBBSEO010000105.1:0-7696 GCA_038239645.1 Chthoniobacterales bacterium
GATGCGATCGCGAATTCCATTCATCGCCGTTTGCGTGTTCTCGAAATTCTTCTCCGGCGCCAGGCTGGCGACATCGGCTTTCGTCGGCAGCTCAATGTTGATGCTGATGGCGGATTGGCTGATCCGATTTTATGGGTTTCAAGGTCGAGGAGATCGCGTCGAAGGAACTTCCCAATCTCGATCTCGCGATCGATCCGAAACTCTCGTGGGCCTTGTGTAATCGCCACATTTTTCCGGTCGATCTGAATCGCGCCTCACGGGAAATTTTACTGCGAGTGCCTGGGCTCGGGACGAAATCGGTCGAGCGAATTCTCCGTCTGCGCCGCTGGCACAAACTGCGCCTCGACGATCTGACACGCCTTCGTCTGCCGGTGAAGAAAGTTCTGCCGTTCATCATTACCGCGGATTACAATTCGCGCGCGCTCTCGCTCGATCGGCCGGATCTTGCCGGCCAACTGACGCCGTCGCAGACGCAGCTCGATTTGTTCCCGGGCGACGCTTCAATTATCACCGGCCAACTTTAAGGCGCGAGCGGTGGAACAGGTCACGATCGCGCCCAACTTTTCCGCGTGGCGATCCGCCTTTCGGCCGGAAAAGTCGTGGCCACGGTCCATCCGTCATCGCTTCTCCGGCAGCCGGACGACGAAGCGCGAAAGTGGCTTTGGCCACCGCACAATCCTTGCCGGCGCTTCACACACCGCGCGATCCTTTCCGTGGCAAGCCTTGTGCTTGTACTGAGTATGGAAAATATAGAAAATGCCTGCCTCTTCGTTCTCTGTTGAGTTTGCTCTCGTCGACGATAATCTGCCGCTCGCCGAGGCGATCGCCTCTTCCCTGCGCGAAAGAGGACACTCCTGCACTCCCATGACCGGCGGGCTCGGGGAATGGCTGGAACACCATCGCTGCGAGGTGCTGGTCGTTGATCTGAGCATGCCGGAGATCGACACGGTCGCCCTTATCACCGAGACCAGGCAGCGTTATGCGAATCTGCCGATCATTCTTTTCAATGCGCTCGGATCTGCCACCGAGCAGATCAACGCGGCCTTGCGCGCAGGCGCGAACGGCTACGTCAGCAAAAGCCTGCCGCCCGAACAGCTCGACGGCGTTCTTTCCCGCGTGCTCTCTGCCTCCCGCAAGCATGCCCGCCGACCGGAACGCGCGTTAATCGGGGCGGCCTGACCAGCCGACGGCATCCCCTTCCGATTCGCGGCAAGATTAATTCTTGCCCAATCCATTGCTCTTCCTACTGTTAAGCGTTCGCTTTTCAGTCAGTCACTTCCAATAATCGGTAACTACCTATGGACAACGTGAAACAACAATCACACACCATCTTCCCACCAGCTGGATCCTGGGAAGAGACCGCAGAAAAGTCGCACAGCATTTTCCCTCCCGCCGGATCATGGGAAACGAGCACGGAAAAATCTCATTCCATCTTTCCGCCGGCCGGATCATGGGACGCCGCCAGCGAGAAATCGCATTCGATTTTTCCGCCAGCGGGCAATTGGTCCTGAGTAATCAGGATCCGCGCCGAAGCGCGGAAGTTTGATTAGTGGCCACGAGCGCCGGCTGGCCGCCAATGCGCGCGGTCGAGCAATTTATGATCCGAGATCAATCCATCAGCCTCAAGTGCGATTTATTGATCAATGGTTTGCGTCTGAACGAGCTGCGCCGCGATCTGGTTGACGGGCAGGGTTGGAATCCGCAGCGCGCGAGCCATTTTTTACCGGCCGAACTGCGCTTGCCGGAACAAATTCACTGCCAGATCCGGGAGAATCCGGAAGCGAATTTTCGCCTGCGGATCATCGACCACTGCTTGATCATTCAGGACCGCCGGAGCGCGGCGGTTTGTCAGGCGGATTTTGTGCAGCTCCCGGCTTTCGCGTCCGCACACGCGACCGACGGGACGGCCTTTGACAAGATCGTCGTCTATAACGGCTCTTGTAATCTCAATTTCACCTGGAATTATTACTGCGATTATTTCCACGACAAGGTCGAGTGCCGCTTTTGCAACCTGACCCCGGCGCAAGGATTTTATCCCGAGGAAAGCATCACCCACGCGCGCAAGAGCGCGGTGCAAATTGGCGACGTCGTCGCGGCCGCGCGCGCGCATCATCCGGAGCCGAAATCGATTCTGACTCGCGGAACGCCGCGGGCGAACAAGGGTCTGGGCGAGACGGCGAAGATCCTGGAAGAATTATCGCAGCGCTTTCCGGCGACGAACGGTCACGATCGTCTGCGCCTTCTTCTCACCGTTTCGCCGACGTCGAATTTGAGCGATGTGAAGTTGCTGCACGATCTCGGCGCGCATTCGGTTTCGTTTAACTTCGAAGTATTCGATCGTGGCTATTGGAAGGCAATCGTCCCGGGCAAAGACAAAAACATTGGCCGCGAACTTTGGGAAGAATCCCTCGTCGACGCCGTCCGCCATTTCGGGCCGGGGAAAGTTTTCAGCGCTCTGATCGCCGGCCTTGAGCCGCGCCTCACCCTGCTTCAGGGCATTCACTGGCTTTGCGATCGCGGGATTGTGCCGATCGTCGTGCCGTTCAGTCCGGAAACCGGCAGCCAATTCGAAGGTTTCCGTCCGCCCACGCACAAATGGATGATGGAGACGATGGAACCGGCGGCAGAGATCATGCAAACGAAGCTTCCGTTTCTCGCGACTGACGATTATTGGCGCAAGGAAGCGCCGATTTGTCCGGAATGTTTCACCGGAGGATTTCTCTACGACGTGGTGCGCAGCCAGGCCGGACTGCAGCACGCGCATTGCGGCGTTGATCTGGCCTCAAGCGCCGCCGAGCGCGTCGAAGCCGCAGTCGCATGACGCTCGATCAAACGATCCGCTTGAAAGCGGAACTGCTTTTGGGCGGGTTGAGCATCACCGACGACGCTCTCGCCACCGTCGGGCATGGCGGCCTCGAGAAAACATTCTGGGTTTTCGAAATGACGCCGGTCGCGCACCCCGGCACCGGCGACGGGACGAGGCCGCTGCCGAACGACATGCTCTTGCCCTACGACCTTTACGTCGACGTCCGCTACAATCCCAATTCCCCATACACGGTGCACCAGAGCGGCAGCGCGCTCGTGCTGCTGAAGAAGGACACTGAAATTTGCGAAGTGCACTGGGCGAACCGTCCCGATTTTTACGACAAGCAAACACGCAGCGGCGTGCCAATGAAAAAAGTGGCGTCAATGCGCGGCGATTGCGGATTGCGGCTTTGCTACGACAACGCCTGTAATTATTTCGCGGCGAACGAGCAGTGTAAATTTTGCAACATCGTTCCGGCGCGCCAGCGCAATCGCGATCATGTCGTCACGGTCAAAAAGGCGGAAGATTTCTACGACGTTTATGAAGAGGCGGTGGTACGAAATCCGATCTGCTCGCATCTGGCCATCACCGCCGGCGCAGCGCGTGACGATGGCCTGGGCCACCTCCCGGCTATTCTCGAACGGATTCAACCGCTGCTCGCGCAGCGACATGTGCCGATTGTGGCCGCGATCACCGCCACGCTCGATCGCAGCGAGACCGAATCGTTGCGCGATCTCGGCGTCGACTCGGTCGCGTTTAACCTGGAAGTCTGGGATGCCCACCGTTTCGCTGAGATTTGCCCGGGCAAAAATCGACGAGTCGGCCGCGCGCGCTGGCTGGAGGCGCTGATGGAAGCGCGCGACATTTTCGAGCCCGGCCGCGTCCTCAGCTCTTTCGTCGTCGGCTTGGAAGAAAAGGAAACGCTCCTGGCGGGAATCGATTACCTCTCGAGTGAAGGCATCTGGCCGATCATGAGCCCGTTCATCCCCATGGTCGGAACAGCCTACGAAGGCGCCGCCGCCCCCGCGGTCGATTGGATGTGGGACGTGCATGAAAAGGCGACGGAGATTCTGTCGGCGAATCTGCCGGACGTTTTCTCTGAGGAAATGTGGGAGGGCGCGATCGGGATTTGTCCTTCCTGCACGACGACGAAGTTGTTCTTCGATTTTATGCGCCGACTCGTGCCGCGTGAAAATCCGCGCCGCGTTCTCTCGCCCGAGAGCGTGGTCGCTTTTGTTTAGTCCGGTCTAACCAGGGAGCGCTTCGTCCAACAGCGCGCGGAGATTTTCGATCGAGACGCAATTAGCGCCTGACGCGCTGACGGTTTCCCGTTCGAGTAAGTCCGAGGTCGCCACGACCAGGTCGTATTTTTCCGCATACTTGCTCGCCAGCCGCTCGATCAGGCTGTCCGCAGTCTGGCCCGCGCGAGAATAAAAGATCTGCACGCCATGCGGATCGGAGGCTTCATTCGCGGCGACGCCGCTGCCATCGAAAACCACCACGACACGAACTCCCGTCCAATCCTGGTAATCCTGAAGCTTTTTGACCAACGCGTCGCGGGCCAGCATCGATCGGCGCTGGTGCAGCCGGGCCATTTCCGGCCAGCCAAAAATCGCGCTGTGACCGTCGACGATGAGATAGCGGGCGCGCACCGCTCCGGGGACCGCCTAAGAGGCTTTCTTCGCCTTGGCGCGGGTAGTTTCACGACGCGGCGCCTTCGCCTTGGCTTTGCTGCGTTCCAGATAAGCCTGACGGCGTTTGCGCTTCGTGCGGACTCGGTGTTGCTGCCCCATGCCGGACTGTATAGGTGTGCTCCGGTCGCGGCGCAAGACCCGCGGTTTTTTATTGCCAAAGGTCGGAGCAATCGCTAAAAACCAAACCCCTTCGCAGTTCCAATGAACTCCCCCAAAACGCTACTGGGCGTGGCCGCCGCCCTTCTCCTTGCTTCCGGTGTCCTGTCCGTGATGAATGGCGCCAAGGTTAAGACCATCCGAGCGCAGGCCCAGACCGCTGTCGCGCAACAGGAAGCGACGGAACGGCAACGCGCCGCGCTCGAGAAGAGCATCAAGAACCGCGAAAAAAGCGTTTCGGCGCAGGCCAGCAAGGTGACGGAAAACGAGGGCCGCATCGCCGGAGCAGAAGCGGAACTGGTTAAGACGCAGACGGAAAAATCCGACCTGCTGGCGAAATTACAGGCGAACGAAGCGCAGATTTCCGGGTTGCAGAAAAAACTCGATGAAGCCGCGAAATCGCCGCCCACGCCGAATCCCGGCGCGCCTTCCGTCACTGAATTGCAGGCGCAACTCGACGAAACGCGGAAGCAGCTCGACAGCGCGGAGCACGAAAAGGCTTTCATCAACGAACGCGCCGCATCGGTGCGCGAAGATCGACCCGCCGTCGCCGTGAAACGGGCCAGCGTTCCCACTTTTCGCGGAACGATTCGCGGGACGGTTCTGGCCGTGAATAACGCTTACAACTTTGTCGTGCTGAACCTGGGCAATCGGCAGGGTGTGGAAGCCAACGCCGAAATGCTGGTTTTGCGCGGCGGCACGACGATCGGAAAAATTCGCATTTCCTCCGTTGAACCTGCCACTGCTATCGGCGATATTCTCGGCAATAGCCTGGCGCATGGCGTTCAGGTGCAACCCGGAGATATTGTCATTTATGCTGGCACAAATTCCTAAGCGAACGATCGCCCTCGGCCTCTTTCTGGTCGGCTGCAGTTTTCTTGTCGGATGCGCGACCGAAAGAAAGAATGTTGCCTTGGTCGACGATCCGGACGCAAAGAAGGAATCGACCATTCCCTGGAACAAACAGGAGAAGTGGGAATCTCAGGGTCAGTGGGCGAACCTGACCGATCGCCGCTAGCGCGCGGCTAAATCCAGGAACCCGGTGGGATGGTCGCGTCTTTCGGGATCACGACGATCCCATCGCGGATGTAATAATTTTCCGCGTCGACATTTTCCGGCTTCCCTTCCGGCGTAATCACGACGCCGTCCGCGATCCGCGCGTTTTTGTCGATGATCGCCCGATCGATCACGCAGTTCTTGCCGATGCCGATGGGAACCTCCGTCGGTTCTGTTTCGTAATAATCAGCGCCCATCACCACGCTGTTACGGATCGTCGCGCCCCTCTGAATAATACTGCGTATCCCAACCACGCAGCGCTCGAGGTGCGCATCTGAAATGATGCAGCCGTCGGAAATGATCGCCTGTCGCAGGGTGGCGCCGTTAATTTTGCTGCCCGGCAAAAAGCGCGGATGCGTGTAGATCGGCGCCTGCGCTTCGAAGAAGCTGTAGGAGGGCACGATATCAGTCAGGTCGAGATTAGCTTCGTAGAAAGCGCGAATCGTCCCGATGTCCTCCCAGTAACCGTCAAAGATGAATGCGTTGACACGGCGGGATTCGATCGCCGCCGGGATAATGTGTTTACCGAAATCGGCCAAATCGTTCGCGAGCGATTCGATCAGCACGTCGCGATTGAAAATGTAAATACCCATCGAGGCTTGGAACAACTCCTCGTCCGCCTGCCGTCCGACGCCGCGCAATAACTCTCCACTCATCTGCAAGCTCGCAAGAGCCGCCGCTTCCTTTGGCTTCTCCACGAACTGCGTCACGCGCCGATTTTCGTCCGTGAGCATGATTCCGAAGTCGGAAGCCTGTTCCCGGACGACGGGCTTGGTCGCGAGCGTAATTTCGGCGCCAGACTGAATGTGTTGGTGGAGGAGCGAGCGAAAATCCATCCGATAGAGCTGATCGCCGCTCAAAATCAGAAAATAGTCGAATGGCCGCTCGAGGAAGTAGCGCAGGTTTTGGCGCACCGCGTCCGCGGTTCCCTGATACCACTCTGAGCCTTCGGGTGTTTGCTGCGCGGCGAGGATGTCAATGAAACTGCGCGAGAAGTTGTCGAACTTGTAGCTCGCCTGGATGTGGCGATGCAACGACATCGAATTGAACTGCGTCAGGACATAGATCGACCGCAGTCCGGAGTTCAGACAGTTGCTGATCGGGATATCAACGAGCCGATATTTCCCGCCGAGCGGCACCGCTGGCTTGGCGCGATCCTTCGTCAGCGGAAACAAGCGCGTGCCGGCGCCACCGCCCATGATCACCGCCAGCGTTCGCTGGGTGATCCCGGGAGGAAGGGAGGGCTCGACCATTTCTAAACGATGGCGGCAAATCGATTTTCTGTCCGCGTTTTTTTCCAGGACCGGTGCGCACGTCCCGAAACCGCGGCGCGCCCAAATTATGCTAATATTGGCTCACTTATGTGCGGAATCGTCGGTTACGTCGGCCCAGCAGAAGCGGCGCCCATCCTGCTCGATGGGTTGCGGCGTCTGGAATATCGGGGCTACGATTCGGCCGGTGTTGCGATCGTGAACGGCGCAGGCATCGAGACGCGGAAATGCACCGGACGCATCGCGAATCTTGCCGCTTTGATGACGGAAAATCCGCCGGGAGGGCATTACGGCATCAGTCATACCCGCTGGGCGACTCACGGCAAAGTCACGGACGAAAACGCACATCCACATTTCGACCAGAGCGGCAAGATTGCGCTCGTTCACAATGGCGTGATCGAGAATTACGCCTCGCTCCGCGAGCAACTGTTGCGCGAGGGCGGACACACATTTGTTTCCGACACCGACACCGAGGTGCTCGCGCATTTGATCGGCAGCATCTACCAGCAGCTCGACGGCAACGATTCGAAGGCGCGCCTCGTGAACGCCACCCGCGCGGCGCTGAAACAGGTCATCGGAACCTACGGCATCGCGCTGGTGCATGCGGACATTCCAGATTTCATCATCGGCGCGCGACGCGGTTCGCCTCTCGTGCTCGGAGTCGGGAAGGACGAAAATTTTCTCGCGAGTGATGTGAGCGCAATCGTCGCCCA